>CAXYUL010000017.1:0-14368 GCA_964292095.1 uncultured Bacteroidales bacterium
CCTTCAGTAATGGCAGGATATAAGCCTCCTGTCATTTTATTTTTTAATTGCTCATTACTCATGTAAGGTGTCCTATTGTTTCTATCTCTATCTGGAATAGGAAGTTTGTCGGGAAGGAAAGTAGATGAATTTTTATATGTAGAAAACTCATTTGCTTGCTGCATAATTGGATTTAATTTTCTATTATTAAAATGAATAGAATTTGATGAGCGATTATCACCCCCTAAAAACTGAAGAGATCCGCTATTGCTTTCTATTGTTTTGTTTACTGCTGCTGCAGAAAGAGCAGAGGCTAAAGCAACAAACATAGTATCGCTAAGCTTAGAACTCTCTAAAAATTTAAGAATTGAGTCTTTTTGTAAAGGAGTAATTTGTTTACTATCAGAATTATCTAAGAGTATCCTTAATATCCATAAAGCTCTAGCATGAGCTATCATTTCTGTATTTTCAGCTGATTTTAAATTCTGCTGTTCAAAAGTTTCTGACTGACAGGCCCCAAAAGAGTAAAAAGAATTAAAGCAAAAGATAGTAATTAAGGCGACAACAAGTGACACTCTAAATTTGATATATTTTGTTTTAATTCTTTTCAAGTTACTTATAATCATTTACACGCAAGCATAAGGCAAAGGATATGCCAAAAACTAAATAAAAATTATTTATAACTTATAATCTATTATTAAATTCTTAAACTCGTAATATTGCATATTTAAAACCTTAATAGTGTTAATATTAGCGGTTTTAGAAACTGGAATATTAATTGAACTCATAGGATTGATGTAATACTCTTTATCGGCAATTTGTAAGTAGAACGGGAAAGAAGAATTATTATCTATCTTGTAATGATTATTTTTTTCTGTAGAAGACACATTGTTAATTTTAACACTTGCCATAAATAATTCCTTTAAAAGGTCTTCTCTACCTACAATATTTCCATTATGATAAGCTAGAGTATTTCCTAGCTCTAAAGCTTGTCTAATAAGCTTTTGTCTTGCCTCACTCCTTTGAGCTTGTTGCTTAATAGCCATGGCTTGTTCCCAAGTACTATCATCTACAAACAAAAGAGTCATAGCTCTATACCTTGGAGCAAGATTATTATCTTCTATTTGTGTATATGCCTCAATTACAGGCTCATGAGAATCAGAAGCTCCTATCACAGTAAGTTTTAAATCTTTACTCCAAGATAACGCTCTAGGATAAAATTCGTGGTTATTAACAACCTCTACAGCTTTAATTATATTTTGCTCATATAATTTTTGTTGAAATTCTGTAAACATGCAAGTATCTAGTGCCCAAGCAGGATGATTAAAAATAATATAGGCACCCTGTTTTACAGCTTCCATTATAGACGCCTTTGGATCATCTATTTTAATGGCATTTGCATCTTTTATAAATAAAGCTCCAAAATGGCCTAAAACCCCTTGTTTTCTAGTTATCTCTATGCCTTTAATTAACTCTATATCAAGCTCATTTGCCCTATCAATAGCTAAATCATAAGATATATTTAAGTCTCCCGACACATAATCTTTAAATGGACGGTACTCTATATGGTCTGTAATTGCTAAG
Source organism: uncultured Bacteroidales bacterium (assembly GCA_964292095.1). Lineage (GTDB taxonomy): Bacteria > Bacteroidota > Bacteroidia > Bacteroidales > UBA932 > Egerieousia. The sequence continues at coordinate 1,564 of CAXYUL010000017.1, forward strand.
AAGTCTAGTCCGTCGCTCCATGCCTCATCTACCCTATAGCTAGGCCAAACAAGCCCATCGGAAAACATAGTGTGCAAATGTACATCGCCTTTTAAAACCCTAAAATTAGAAACTGTAGGAGTAATAATTTCTTTCCTCTGCAATTGCTTATTTGTAGGAGAAAATACTTTATTAACATTATCACTTGCAACTAGCGGCAAGAATTTAGTTTGATTCTGTGCCACTAAATTGCTAGAGGCTAAACTTAGCAAAAATACAGAAGCTGCTAAGCTTATATTACTTTTAATTTTTAGCATATAAAAATTATAGTGGATTTTGTTTTATAATTCCTTGACTATTATCTATCTCTGCTTGTGGTATGGGGAATAGCTCGTTATAGCCTGGCCTAAATACAGTATTAGGTTTTAAGGCTCTAAATGCAGGCGCATTAAAGGCCTCTGCTGCCAATCCTGTTCTAACTAAATCAAAGTAACGATGTCCTTCCATGGCAAATTCTACTCTATTTTCTTGTTGAATAGCTCTAAATAAAGCGTCGCCACTAAGTGCTTCTTTATCTTTTAAGCCTGCCCTTCTTCTAACTTTATTCATATACTCTCTTGCCAAATCATCGTTTCCTAGTTTGTTACATGCCTCTGCAAAGATAAGGTAAACTTCTGATAATCTCATTATTCTAATATTATTTGGCATTGTAAATATGTCTTCTGTTCCAATTCTCTCCCAAGGTCTAATATAAACTTTAAGATTATAATATCCTGTTCTGTTAAATTCTAAAGATTTAAAGTTTGCCTCGCTCTCCCACTCTTTTATCATTTGAGTAGAAAGAAGAGTCCCTTGTTTTCTAGTATCACCTGCTTCAAAAGCATCTGCTAATGTTTGTAATGGCTGATTTCCGCCATATCCCATAAAAGGTCTTGGTCCTTGAGAATAAGCATAATAGTTTCCTGTTGTTGTTAAACCCCAATCATCTGATTTGTGTCTAAAATTTATTTCAAAAATAGACTCTTTACAATGTTCGTTTTTCATTAAGAATATCGATTCAAAATCTGGCATCAAATCATATACAGCTGGCACTAATGGTAATATATTTTTCTCTATCACGTCTTTTGCTTCTGCGTATTTGTTTTGATACAAGTAAACTTTTGCTAAAAAAGCATTGGCTGCTTGGCTGCATGGTTTTCCTAAGTCCTTTGAGCTTAATTGAGATTTGTCGGGAAGTAAAGAAGCTGCTTGTTTTAAATTATCTTCTATAATTTTATAAACCTCTGCTTTAGGCTCTCTTTGCTTAAATTTATCATCTATAGTTGGTGTTGATGTAATTAGTGGAAGATCGCCATAAGTTCTAACAAGTTCAAAGTAAAAATAGGATTTAATAAAGTATGCTTCTCCTAAAAGATAGTTTTTCTTATATAGACTAAATAATGAGGCATCCATTTTTGTTATTCCATCTATGGCCTGAGATGCTCTGTTTACGGCCTGAAAACATAATTTCCACCTATCGCTTGTTCTTGCATAATCGGCATGAAACTGTAGGTTTTCCCATCTTCTGGCCGAGGCAACGTCATTATCACTTCCACTTGCCGTTGCATCATCAGAGGTAATATCTCCAAATGCCCAAATAGATCTAGTATATCTGTAATCTTTAAATGCAGACGCAGCACCTACTACAGAAGAAAATGCGTCTGCCTCTGTTTTAAAAAACTCTTCATTTGTAAGAACTCCTTGCGCTTTTCTATCTAAAAAGCTCTCGCAAGAGGTAGACAAAAGGCTTACTAATGAGATTAATAATATTTTGTGTATATTTATTTTGTTCATGTTCGATTTTTTTTAGAAAGTAATATTAATTCCACCTGTAAATGTTCTTGCCTGAGGATATGTTCCTAAATCAAATCCACGGCTTAAATAATCTGTAGACGAAAGTTGTCCTACCTCTGGGTCTGCTCCTGTATAATTTGTAATTGTAAATAAGTTTTGAGCACTAAAATAGATTCTTAATTTTTGTAGTCTAAGCTTTTGCATCCACTTGGCTGAAAATGAGTAGCCTAATTGTAAATTTTTTAGTCTTAAGTACGAACCATCCTCAACATAAATATCAGAAATCCTCATAGAATCGTTGTTATCGTCACCGTTTAAACGAGGAATATCGGTATCGGTATTTGTTGGTGTCCAATAATTAAGAACTGCTCTGTGTTTTTGATATATATTACCTGTTCCATAGGTATATGTTTTATTCCCGTGAAATATACTATTTCCTTGAACACCCTCAAAGAATACAGCAAAGTCTATTCCCTTATATTCTAAACCTAAATTAAGTCCATAAGTAAAATCTGGAATTGGAGAACCTATAAAATCTTTATCAGCATCGTTTAATTTACCATCTGGTTTTCCTGTTAGTGTTTTGCCATCCGCCTCATAACCATTCAAATCTAAGAATATTCTATCTCCTAACTGTACATTTGGCTGTCTTTTTCTAACATCATCTAACTGCTCCTGAGTTTGAATAAGTCCACCTGTTCTAAATCCATAAAATTCTCCAATAGAATGGCCAACTTGTGTTCTTGTAACATTTCCTCTATTATATAAAAGGCCACCAGAAATAGCACTTCCTGTTCCTAAACTTAAAACTTTATTATTAACTGTAGCTATATTAGCTCCTACATTAAAAAATAAGTCCTTTGCTAGTTCGCCTTGCCAATTAACACTAAACTCAAAACCTCTATTTCTTACACTACCAACGTTAGTTACTGGACCTTGCTCAAATCCTAAGTGAAGAGGAATAGGCTCCTGTAATAACATATCCTTAGTTGTTTTAGAATAGTAATCTGCAACTATGTTTAAGTTATTAAAAAGAGTAATGTCTAAGCCAATATTTGTAGATTCTGTAGTCTCCCATTTTATGTTCTTGTTTCCAAGTGCAATTGCAGTTACACCCTGAAAAACCTCCTCTGGAACGCCATAGGTATACTGATATTGCGCCGCAGAAGTTAATACATTTTGAAATAAATAGTTTCCTATGTTTTGATTTCCTATTTGTCCCCAACCACCTCTAATCTTTATTTGATTAATCCACTTAGCATCTAAATTTTTAAAGAATTTTTCATTAGAAATTTTCCATGCTAATGCAAAAGAAGGGAATACAGAATATCTATTACTTGGAGCAAATTTAGAAGACCCATCAACCCTCATACTTACAGTTGCTAAATATCTATCATCGTAGCCATAGTTTAAACGTGCAAGATAAGAAATCATAGCAGCTTCCCAAGCATTACCATATGCCTTGACCGAATTAACATTTTGTGCAGCATCTAAATACCATAAATTATCCGAACCAGAAGGAACACCATTTTTACTAGCAGAAAACTTCTCATTTTTAGTGTATTCCATAGTATAGCCAACCATAGCTTTAAAATCATGTTTATCTGCAAATATCTTTTCATAAGATAATGTATTTTCCCATACCCAATTAATATAGTTTATTGCTCCACGAGAAACTACGCTCTCTGCCGTTTTTTGAGCAACACTCACATTGTATTGCGGAATAAAATCAGAATCATCAATTCTATTCATATCAACGCCAAAAGATGTTCTAAACCTTATATTCTTAGTAATATTTACATTTCCATAAATAGATCCAACTAAATCTAATTGTTTTCTCTTTGTATTTGAATAATCGATAGAAGCAACAGGATTATAAGTATCGGTAAAAGGTGAAGAGCCATATTTACCATCAGAATTATATATTGGAACAATTGGCTCCATTCTCATTGCAGTACTTATAATTGAAAAAGCCTCGCTAGATTCCAAAACTGTCTTTTTGGTAGATATAGAACTTGCTAGATTTGTACCTATTGTAAAAATATTATTTATTTTATGTTCTGCACTAAACCTTAATGATAATCTCTCATAATCAGAACCTTTAACAGTACCTTCTTGTCCAAAATATCCAGCACTTGCAGAATATACCATTCCCTCCTTTCCACCACTCAAATCTACGTAATAATTTTGAATAGCTGCTGGTCTTAACACAGCACCTACCCAATCTGTATCAACATTTCTATCTGCTTTAGACAGATCTATAGGTTTTACTCTTGATTTATTAACCTCGGTCTGAAAATCATACCACTCCTGCCCGTTCATAAGATTTAGGTTATTAATGGCAGTTTGTACTCCATAGTATCCATTAAAACTTACTGTTGTGCTTCCCGACGCACCTTTTTTTGTGGTAATAAGAATAACACCATTAGCTCCACGCGAACCATAGATGGCAGAGGAAGATGCGTCCTTAAGAATTTCCATAGAAGTAATATCATTTGGGTTTAAGTAAGCAATGCTATTTACAGGAACTCCATCAACAACATAAAGAGGCTCGGCATTATTTACAGTCCCAATTCCCCTAACTCTAATTGTAGGAGCAGCTCCAGGTGTTCCTGATTGAGCTGTAACAGAAACTCCAGCCACTCTACCTTGAATAGCAGCACCAGCATCTGATACAGGTTGTTTAGCTAGCATATCACCTTTTACAGAAGCCACAGAACCAGTTACATCTCTCTTTTTTACAGTACCATATCCAATTACAACTATATCATCAAGCTCTATATTAGAAGATAATAGTACTATGTCTAATATAGATTTATTATTAACATTTAACTCTACATCGTTATAACTAATACAAGAGATTTTAATATTTGCATTGGGATCTACCACAAGTTCATAATTACCATCAACGTCTGTACTAGTTCCTATTGTTGTTCCTGGAATAAAAACAGAAGCACCAATAATAGGCTCACCTTTAGCGTCCTTAACAGAGCCCTTAAGTTTTACCTGTTGAGTATTTTTGGTAGTATGCGATTTAGGAGAAAGAACTATGTGCTTTTCTTTAAATACATAACTAATATTAGTATCTTTAAGTAAGTCTTTTATAGCAGCTTCTATACTCACTGCATTTATATTTACATCTATCTTTTTGTAAACATCCAGTAAATCTTCCGAATAAATAAAGGTATAGCCCGACTGGCTTTCCAATTCATTTAAAATACTTTTTACAGTAGCTTGTTTAAGACTAAGCGTAATCTTTCCTTGTGCAAGAACAGATCCTACGCTTACCATCCCTAGAAAAGCTATTAAAAGCACTATTTTTGTTAGTCTTTTAAGGTTTTTTGTCATAAGAAATTTTGTTTAGTTTGTTAAATAATATAATTAATAAAACATTTAATAGTACTTGTTAATTGAGCTTTAAAATTAAAAAGCCTAGTATAACAACTATTACACAAAAATTTAGTCTTACCCTAAAAGTACATACTAAATTTAATATATTATTACGTTTGAATCTACTATAGAATAATTGATGTTAATTGAACCTTTAATTAGTTCCATAACCTGTGATATAGGTTCTGAGCTAAATTTAGCCGTTAAAGATAGATTATTTAAAGATGGCGATTTAATTATTACGTTAACTCCATACCAACGAGATAGTTTTCTAGAGACTTCCCTTAATGTTGTATTATCAAAACACAGCCATCCCTCTTTCCACGATGTACTTATATATGGATCTACACTGGTTTTAACATATTTTCCGCTAATAGCATTATATGACAACAACTCATTAGGCACCATATTAATACGCTGAGTATTAGGACTATATTCATTATTTATAAGAAAATCCACACTCCCATCTACTAAAGTTACATACACAAAATTATCATCGTTATAAGACGATACATTAAAAGAAGTACCTTTTACCTCAACACTTACCATTTTTGAGGTTTTAACAATAAAAGGTTTACTTACATCTTTTGCCACATTAAAAAACGCCTCCCCAAATAAATAAATCACTCTTTTATCGGAGTCGAACTCTGCAGGTACTTTTATATGAGAATCAGAATTAATCCAAACCTGAGTTCCATCATCTAAAACTAAACGGCTTTTAATACCAGAATTAGCATAATATGTAACTAATTTATTATTTATTTTTAGTTCCGATTTGTAAAAATATAAATAAAGAGAAAATGCTAATAAAGGAATAAATAATACAGCTGCAATTTTAGTAATAAAATTTGATAAGCGCCTAATTTTAGAAAAATCTTTCTTTATCAGTCCTTTATTCTCCATAATCTGTTTACAATTTAACCAATCTTTATCTAAAGCCTTAGAATTTGGTAAATTGCTTGCAGTATAGAGATTTTTTAATTTAATAAAATACTCTAGGTTAGCACTACTCTTTTCTAGCCAATCTAAAATAGACTCTGTTAAAGAAGTATCTGCTTGTCCTTTAATATATTTAATTAAGTTCCTTTTATTCATAAATTTTATTTCATAATTAAACTGCTTTATTTAATACACAAATTTAACAAAATACCCTAAAAACGCCACGCAACAATTCTACTAACTTTTGTTCCCTGCGCCATTTCTAAAATTTCATAATCACGCACCCCCGTTTTTTTTAACTTAGAAATTATTGGCATTATATTTTTTTCTTTAGATACTAAGCTAGTAAACCAAATAACATTTTTTGCAAACATAACACTCTCATTAATCATATCGCTAATAAATCCTAGTTCTCCACCTCTACACCACAGTTCGTTAGATACTCCACCAAAATTTCTAACTGGTTCTTTAATAGTTTCTCCTTTTAGATTCTCTAACTTTAAAGTAGCATTTCTAGTAGCTTGATCTTCTGAGTTGTGAAATGGAGGATTACATATTACTAAATCAAAAAAATCTGTATTGCGTATCATGCCTACAAATTTATTGTTTTGATCCATCTGTTGCCTTAATTCAATCTTATGAACTAAAGAGGGATTACAGGTTATAATTTTATGAGCATTCTTTAAAGATTCTTCATTAATATCTGCTCCTACAAAAGTCCAATCATATTCTTTAACTCCAATAATTGGATATATACAATTAGCTCCAACACCTAAATCTAAACAATGACACTTTTTCTTTGCAAATGGCTTACCATTGGCATCCTCTAGCATAGCTACATAATGAATATAATCAGCTCTCCCTGGTATGGGTGGACAAAGTGCATTTTTGGGAATATTCCAATAGGTAATACCATAAAACTTTATTAACAAAGCCTTATTTAGAGCTTTTACAGCATATGGATTAAAAAAATCTATACTTAGTGTGCCAAACTCGTTTCTTTCTACAAATTTTTCTAATGGATGATAAACAGCTATTAAACTTTCAAAGTCGTAAGCTTTTTTGTGTCTATTTCTTGGGTGTAATTCTTTTCTAATATCCATTATATTTGTTTTTTATTAATGAGTCTTAATACTCCTTTAGAATTTTAAGTGAGTGCAAACGTACGCAAAAAATAACATTTATTATAATTCTATATCCCAAATACCTGCACTTTGCTCTAAATTTATTAAAGAAACTGCTAAATCATATAAACTTTCTATATATAAGGCAAATACGTCGTTATATGTCCTTTGTGCATCTAAGACTTCTAATAGCGATGTTTCTCCTCTGTTATAACTGTAAATTTTACCATCTATTACCATTTTTGCCTTTGATAACATTCCTGTATTAAAATTTTCTACTTTTTTATAGTCAGATTCGTAAGAGCTAATGGCCTGTAATAAATCTACTTTAACTTGCAATTGGGCCTGCTCATAGTGCTTTTGCGCTTGTGCTAAGGAGTATTGAGCAGACTTTAGGCTTCCTTTATTAAAATTAGAGAATTTAAGAGGTATAGATATTCCAACACTTATTCCGTTAAATTTTGGAGCTGGTGCTAGCTCGTTCCTCACTTGTGTATTGTGATTAAAACCTAATTCTAAATCAAAATCTATGTTTTTTTCGCTTTTTGTTAATTTTAGTTGCTTATCTGCTAAGTCTATATTTTTAAATGTTGCTAATAAATCTGTTCTAGTATTTAAAGCGTTGCTTATTAATTGTTCAAAACTATAGTTTCTCTTTTGTATACTAAGCTTCTCATTAGGTATGTATAATGTGTCGGGAGTAAAATTACCTATTAAATTATATAAATTAGCATATGAATTAAAGAGTTCTGCCTTTGCTTTTAGCAGTTCGTTTAGGGCTAGATTGGCCTCTAAGCGGCTCTGGTATGCGTTCACCTGCGTTATTTTACCTAAATTGTGTTTTAAACTATCTCCAATTGCTAATTTATTGATTGTTTGATATGAGTCTAATTTTAGCTTGTATAGTTCCTTCTGCTTAATTGCATCTAAGTAGTTTATAGTTGCCTCCGCCCTTAGCTTAGAAAAGTAGTCCTTTAACAGCTCTAGCGATAGTTCGTGTTCACTTTTAGCCAAGTTAATTCTGGCAGAGCGTTTTGCTATAGAAAAGGTTTTACTTATGCTTGCAGTATAGGATTGCCCCATCATCATTTTATTATCATCATTATTTGCGTATTCAAATGAAATATTGGGGTCGTTAAATACTTTGGCTGCACTTATATTTGCTTCTGATATAGATAGGTTTAACTTTTCTGCAGCATAGGATAAGTTATGGTCTCTTACTAGCTTAATATAATAGTTATAGTCTATGTTTTTTGCCTTGTATTTTGCAGATGATATAGTATTTTCCTCTGCTAAAAGAAGTTTTCCTTTATATAAAACCAGCTGAGATAAAAGAAGTATTATTAATAAGTATATTTTTTTGTTCATTGTTTTGCTTTTATGCTTTTTTGTTTTTAATGTGATTAGATTCTACAATGTAGTATAGGGCTGGCAATACATATAAGGTAATTATTGTGGCAAAGAGTAAACCGTATACAATAACTGTTGCTAATGGTCTTTGAACATCAGAGCCTATACCTGTTGATAATGAGGCTGGTAAAAGTCCTAACACTGCAACAGATGCTGTCATAAGAATTGGACGAAGACGATGCTTTGCCCCATTTATTACAGCCTCTTTTAGCGAGCTTAGATTGTTTTGTTCTTCTAATTGGTTGGCTTTACTTTGCTTCCTTAGGTTGTTAATATGGGATATCATTATCACTCCATTTTGTATAGCAACTCCAAACAGTGCAATAAACCCAACTGCAGATGAAACATTTAAAGTCATGCCTCTTAAATTAAGGGCTAACATCCCTCCAAAAAGTGCTAGAGGCACTACGCTCATAAGTGTTAGAGCCTGCCTAAATTTTCCTGTCGCAATTATTAGTAGTAAAAGCATAATAGAAAGAGCCAGAGGCACTATTATTCCTAAACGAGCATAAGCACGACTCTGATTTTCAAATTGGCCAGCCCATTTTAAGTGAATGTTTTCTTTGTTGTATTTTAAATTTTGCTCTAAACTTTTATTTGCATTAGCCAAGAATGTACTTAAATCTACATCTCTTAGGTTAACTCTTACAGTTAGGTGGCGTTTGTTCATTTCTCTGGTAATTGTGCTTGCCCCTGTTGTCATTTCAATTTTTGCTACCTGCGAAAGTGGAATTTTGGCACCGTTTTGCGTTGTTAGCACAAGAGAGGCTATCTTGTCGGGAGTATTCCTATAATTCTGATTGTATCTGCATATTACATCGTACGATTTACTACCTACAAAAATTTGAGATATTGCCTTTCCTCCTATTGCTAGTTCTATTAGCTCAGTAACATCTGCTACGTTTAGACCGTATTGGGCAATTTTATCCCTATCAGCTATTATTTGTAATTGCGGTAGAGGTGGCTCTTGATCTATTGCAACATCAACTGCTCCAGGCACTTGCTTAAGCAGAGCTTCTACCTTTTGAGCAATATGACGAGTTTGGCTAATATTATCGCCATAAATTTTAAGAGCTAAATCGCTATGTGCACCTGCAATCTGGTCCATAACCATGTCTATGATTGGTTGAGAAAAGCCAACAGTTAGAGATGGTATTTCTTTTAACTCTTTGTCTATCTGGTCTATTAACTGAGCTTTTGTTTTTCCGCTTTTCCATGTTTTGTATGGTTTAAGACCAACACCACATTCTATGTGTGATAGAGAGAAGGCTTCTGCTCCTTCATCATCTCTTCCTACTTGTGTCATAACATAAGAAACTTCGTCAAATTTCTTTATGGTGTTTCTTATTTTTGCGCCAATTTCTTTTGATCGTTCTAACGAAATGCCTGGGGGAAGCTGAACTTGAATCCAAATAGATCCTTCATCTAAAGGTGGAAGAAAATCTTTACCAACTGTGTAGGAAAGTAGCCCAGCTAATGATAGAATAATAATAAGTGGCAAAAAAATATTCTTAGGTTTATTTAATATTTTAGTTATCTGATAATTGTAAAATTCTGTAATCTTTTCTAACCATTTATTCTTGTAACTTTTTCTTGGTTTTCTGTAAGCAATAAAAGCTAGACCAGGAATAAATAAAAGTGCTACTAGTAGTGCTCCTAGTAGGGCGTAACCAACCGTATATGCCATTGGTGTAAACATCTTTCTTTCTATGTGCTCAAAAGAAAATAGAGGTAAGTATGCAGTAATAATTATTAATGTAGAGAAAAAAATTGGTTTAGCCACCTCGCTTGCTCTTTTTATTACAGCTTCTTTAGTTAGTTCTTCATTTGGGCTACTTTCTCTCTTTTTTAATATTGTTTCCATCATAACTATTGCCCCATCTACAATAATTCCAAAATCTATTGCGCCTAGAGATAACAAATTGGCAGGGATATCAGTAACTTTCATTAATATAAAAGCTATAAGAAGGGCAAATGGAATTGTAACTACCACAAGTACAGCACCTCTCCAACTTCCTAAAAATATAATTAAGATTAGAAAAACTAGTACTATCCCCTCTAGTAGTGTGCTAGAGACTGTATGTAGAGTTGTATTTACAAGATCTGTTCTATCCATAAATGGGTGGATAGAAACACCCTTAGGTAGGTCTTGAGTATTTAGTTCATTTACAGCCTCCTTTACTCCTTCTAATACCTGTGATGGATTTTGGTGCCTTAGCATTTGAACTATTCCTTCTACCGCATCCGAATAGTCTCTTTTAGAATCTTTAAAACCTAAAACTCCTTTTCTCTCTAATATTCCATGCTTTAACACTCCTATATCATTTAGAAATACAGGAACTCCATCTTCTGTTTTAACAACTATATTACCTAAATCCTCTAAACCTTTTACTAAACCAATTCCTCTTATTACATAACTTAAATCGCCATGAGAAAGCATACTACCACCTGCAGACATGTTATTTTTCTCTATCTTTTCTGTTACCTCAGAAAGAGAAATATGGTATTGTTCCATTTTTCCAGGATCTAGTTCTATTTGAAATTGGCTTGTGATACCACCATAATTACTTACATCTGCAACACCAGTAACTTGTTTTAACCTTGGAATAACTATCCATTTATGTATGTCTGTTAGTTCCCTTAAATTATGAGTTTTACTTTCTAAGACATACCTATATATTTCACCAGTTGGTGATGTTAGGGGATTTAAACCTGGACTTGCACCATAAGGAAGCTCTACTTCTTGTAATCTTTCTTGCACCCTCTGCCTAGCCCAATAATCATCAACACCATCTTCAAAAACAAGAATTACTGTAGAAAGACCAAAAGTGTTTTTACTGCGCATAACTTTTAAATTAGGCATTCCATTCATAGCCCTCTCTATAGGAATACTAATTTGCTGTTCTATTTCCTCTGCCGCTAAGCCAGATACTTGAGTTACTACTTGCACCGTAACATCTGCAATATCTGGATAAGCATCAATAGCAAGTTTCGTCCAGCTATAATAACCAATTAGACCAAGTAGACTAAATAACACAAACATAAGACCTCGCCTATGTATTGCCTCAAAAATAACTTTATTCATTATAATAAATATTTAGTACTTACTTAGCTTCTAATAAATAAAAGGCACCACTTGTAACTATCTCATCTCCTGCACATAGGCCATTTAATACAACATTTTTATCACCAAGTGTTGCTCCTAGCTCAATCATACGTTTTTCAAACTTATTAGACCCTAATGAAATATATACATAATTACCATTTTCTTGCTGTAAAATTGCAATTGTTGGAACAAGAATAGCCTCAACGTCGCTATCAGTAAGTTCTACACTAGCATACATATATGGCTTTATTAGTCCACTTTGGTTATCACATTCTATAATTACCTCAACTGCACGTGTTTGCTCCTCTAACATATCTCCTATATGATAGACTCTACCTTTAATTATGTCATTTGGCCTAGCTGTCAGTTTTATATTAACCTCCTTTAGCTTTTCTATTAGTCTTATATCTTTTTCCTTTACATGAGCTAGTACCCATACTTTAGATAAATTTGCCACTATTAGTAGATGTTTTGCATCTTCCTTTACATATTGCCCTATAACAATATTATCTTCTACAACTTTTCCATTTATTGGTGATCTTACAATTAAACCTTCGCCTAATTGTATTTGGTTTATATTAACCTGAAAAACCTTTAAGGCAGATTCCGCATTTCTAAATTCTTGTTTCCTAAGTTGATAATTCAACTGCGCTTCCTCTAGTTCTTTTTCTACACCAACTTTATTTGCCAATAGGTCTTTTTCTCTATTTAAATTTTTTAGAGCTTGGTCCATCTCTTGTTTTGCAGCAAAGTAAATTTTTGTTGTTTCAAAAAAGCTAGGAGAACTTATCTCATATAAAGGACTTCCCTTTTCCACTTTTTGGCCTAATTTTACAAAAGATTTTATTATTCTTCCAGCAAATGGGCTAGCTATTTCTGCATAAAGGCTTGGAATTGGTTTAACAATACCAGAAGTTGAAAAGCTTGGTGCATACATACCTGCTTCAACTTTTTGAATCTCTATGTTTTTTAATATTGGAGAAGAATTGCTGTTTGGTTTAAAAAACTATAACGCGGGCGATTA
>CAXYUL010000018.1:0-14345 GCA_964292095.1 uncultured Bacteroidales bacterium
AGGTACTGGAAATGGTACTATAGTGCTTAGGGCTGCTTTAAATAACGAGAGTGAAGCTAAAACTGCTGTTTTAAAGATTACTTCTAAAGGTATTACAAAAGAGGTTGCTCTTATTCAACAAGGAACTTTGTTTAATGTTGATAAAAATAGTGTAAATTTTACTGCAGAGGGAGGAAAAGAGAGTTTTAATATAAAGTCTAATATACCGTGGGAAATTGAGTCTAATGTATCGGCCCCATGGCTTAGTGTTAGTAAAACTAGTGGTGATGGCGATGCTGTAATTGAGTTAATAACTCAAAAAAATGCAGTTAAAGTAAGTAATCAAGTTCTTTTAACTGTAAAAGCAGGTCAGCTTTCTTATGAGGTTCTTGTTAAACAGGCAGAAGGGCCAAATAATAATCCAAGTAAAGTAACTTTACGCTTTCCGGCTAATAGCGGGGTAGGTGTTTCTAGGAATCCTTTGTTTACATGGGATGCTAGCGTAGATTTAGATAATGATGATATTAAGTATGATTTACTGTATTCTAGGGATAAGATTTCATGGGAGAAAGTTAGCGCAATAGAGAGTACTGGCTCAACAATTACTGCTAATCCAAAAGAGATACTAGCTGCTGGTACACTTTATTATTGGAAGGTAAGTGCTTATGATAATTTTGGTGGAAGTAGCATGTCTGATGTATACTCTTTTACTACAGGTAATACAAGTTTGCACGAGGATGGTTCTTATTCTGTGTATTTTGAAGGGAAAGGCTTTAATAATAATCCTAAAACAAATGTGAAACTTGTATTTACAGGTGATGGCTACACTGCAGAAGATCATACAGATAATGGTAAATTTGATCAAGATATTAATGAGGCCATAGAGGCATTCTTTTCTGTAGAGCCTTATAAGTCTTACAAAGAGTATTTTACAGTATATAAAGTTGCAGCTCATTCGCAAGAAAGAGGTGTAAGTATTAAAAATTCTACACAAGTTAATACTGTATATAAAGCAACTCTAACAGGTGGAACAGGTATAGAGTGTAATTATAAAACTGTTTATAATTATGCTTATAAGATTCCTGGAGTAAATTACGAGTCTCTTAAGAGTATGCATTTAGTTGTTATCATTAATGAGAATATTTATGCTGGAACTTGTATGAGTACAAATGAGGGGGTAAGTGTTGGAATGGTACCTGTTTCTAGAATTTCTAGTAATAACGGAACAAATACACTTTTTGCAAATGTTGTTATTCACGAGTGCGGTGGTCATGGATGGGGGCAGCTAGCAGACGAGTATGTTAGTTATGATGAATATTTGCCTAGTTCGCAAAAAGTTAGCCTTTCTAATTGGCATAGTGTAGGTTATTTCTTAAACGTTTCTTCTACAAGCAATAAGACAGAGGTCCCATGGGCTCAATTTATTGGTAAAACTGGTTATGAGAGAATGGGAGTGTTTACAGGAGCTTATTACTATTCTAAAGGAGCTTATAGACCAGAGGAAACTAGTTGTATGATTAGCAATATGAAATATTATAATGCGCAGAGCCGTTGGTTAATGGTTAAGAGAATTATGAAAGTAGTTGGCAACACTGCATTTACTGTAGAGGATTTTATTAAAAATGATAAAGTTAAGGCTCCAGATGCCAACACAAAATCTACACCTATGATACTAGAGCCACTAGGTAAACCTATTATGATTTGGAAATAATATAACTAATTTTAATATGAAGAAATTTTATTTAACGGCAATTTTTTGTCTATGTGCTTGTTTTTTTGCAAATGCTCAAGATTGGCCTAATGTTAAGATAGAGAACCAAGCTGGTGCAGAAATAGAGGTTAGTACTTTAAATGATGGAGTTCCTACTATAATGTCTTTTTGGTCAACTACTTGCAAACCATGTATTAAAGAACTAGATGCTATTAATGAATTAATGGAAGATTGGAAGCAAGAGGTTAATTTTAAGGTAGTAGTAGTTTCTATAGATGATACTCGTTCTTTAGCAAGGGCTAAGGCTTTAGTAACTGGTAGAGGATGGGAGTATACAGCCTTGTATGATAAAAATCAAGATCTTAAACGTGCAATGAACGTTGTAGTAACCCCTCAGGTTTTTGTTTTTGATAAAGACGGTAAAATAGTTCATTCTAAAACAGGTTATACTCCTGGTTCTGAGTATGAATTATTAGAGGTTTTAAAGAAACTTAAATAAGGGATGGCTTTTATGAATACAAAAAGATATATATTATTATTTGCAGTCGCATTTTTTGCGATTGCAAATAATCTATTTGCAGCCCAAGAGGGGGGCACCGAGCTTTCAGTAGAGAAGAAGACAGAAAAGAAGAAGAAAAATTGGGGTAAATTGTCGGGAAGCTTTGAGACAAATACAATTTATTATGTAAAGGATAATGAGACTGGGGCTAAGGTTCCTGCTGATAATTATGGGTCTAATAATTACTTAAAATTAGATAACACATATGGTAAGTCTACTGCTGGTATACAAGCAGAGTATTACCCACAGGTGCTTCAGGGTTATGAGGAAGCTTTAAAGGGCTTTGGACTTACAGGAAAGTATGTAGAGTGGAATGATAAGAACTTTTCTATTACATTGGGCGATTATTATGAGCAGTTTGGGAGTGGCTTATTGTTTAGGTCGTGGGAGGATAGAACTTTGGGCTTAAATAATTCTATTGGTGGTGCAAGGATTAAGTTTAATATTAAGGATTATGTTAGCGCAAAGATAATTTATGGATTCCCAAGAGATTACATGAATTATTATTCTAAAACACAAATTTTTGGTTTAGATTTAAGTGTGAACCTTTCTAATATTTTTAAAATGAATCCAAATCATAGTTTAACTATTGAGGGTAGTGCGTTAGAGAGATTGGAGAATTCTATTCCATCTGATTATAAAGTACTTAATTTAGGTTTAAAGAAAGGTAATTTTTCATACTCTGCTAGGTTAAACTATCAATATAAGAATTTTTCTGTTAAGGGAGAGTATGTAGATAAAGGAGAAGATTTATACCTTTCACCAAAGACTTCTAATTTTGAACTTAAGAGTGGAAATGCTCAGTTAGTTGAGGCTAATTATAGTAGTGGCGGTTTGGCTATTAGCGGTATGTTTAGAAGATTAGAGAATATGCAAAATCAGATTTATAGGACAACAAGTACTGCTTTACCTGCAAATACACTTAATTATATTCCAGCTATGGTTCCTCAGCATATTTATATGTTGGCAGTGTTAAATCCATATAATCCTTATGTACAAGGTGAGATGGGCGGACAATTAGATGTGTTTTATAATTTTAAGAAAGGTTCTGTAATTGGTGGAAAGAGGGGACTTAAGGTTCATGGTAATATTTCATATTTTAATGCTTTAGGCTCTGCGCTTCATGTGGATGGTAACAAATTTTTATATAGAGATATAACTTTTGATGTTGATAAGACATGGAATTCTAAGTGGAAGACAATTTTCTTTATGTCAATTCAGGAGTATAGTCCTTCGCATGGTGAGAGCGCATTAACAGAAGCGCAAAATGTGTTTGTGGCTGATGTAACTTACAAGATTAAACCTAAAATTTCTTTAAGGGCAGAGTTGCAGTATTTATACTCAGAAGAGTTAAAGAAGGATTGGATGGCTGCTTTGTTAGAGCTTAATTTTGCCCCTAAATGGAGCGTTTTTGTAAGCGATATGTATAATCATGGCGACACAAAACTTCATTATTATTCTGCGGGAGCATCATTTACATATTCTGGTTTAAGAGCTGCCATTACTTATGGTAGAAATAGAGAGGGGATGGTGTGCTCTGGTGGAGTATGTAGATATCAGCCAGCATATACTGGTGGTAATTTAAGTCTAACCTATTTATTTTAAGAGATATGACAAAAGTTAAATTAATATTTAGCATTTTTCTTCTTGCTTGTACACAAGTACTTTCGTCTTGTGTTGGTGTGCATGAAGAAAAATCTGCGGAAGGGCTTGTTTTAAGCGTAAGTTCTCCAACTATTACTATTGGAAGTGGCAATAAATTAACGTTTTCTGTGCACTTAGATGGAGAGGATGTTACAAAAGATACTAAAATATTATATTCTAAACAAGGTGTAAACGAGAACTTCGAATTAGAAGGTAATGAACTTGAGCCAAAGATTCCAGGAACATTTGAATTTACCGCATTATATGGATTAAATGTTTCTAATAAAGTTACTGTTGTTGTTAAAAAATCGGGAGAGCAAGGTAGTGGAGTATTTTTCCGTAAGGTAGCAGTTATGTATTTTACAGGAACTTGGTGCTCTTACTGTCCTCTAATGGCTAAAGCAATAGAAAATGCAGGAAAAGAAAATCCTAATAGGTACGTTACTATGGCTAATCACTCTGGTGATGAGTTTTCGTTTGGACCAGAAGATGAGCTAATGAGAATGTTTAGAATAACTGGACTTCCTACAGCAGTTGTAGATTTTAGAAAAGTAATAAGTCAATCTACTTCTTTAATGTTTACAAACGCCCTTAAAGAAAGCATGACAAAGTATCCTACTGCTTGCGGAATAGCAATTAAATCTGAGCTAAAAGACGGTAATGTATATGTTTCTGTTAAAAGTAAATTTGTAGAAACTAACGATTATAAGGTTTGTGTAGCCTTGGTTGAGGATGAATATATGGCTAAACAAAATGGAATTTCTACACCTACGTATAAGCATATGAATATTTTAAGAGCTTATGCTAATGAGTATGACCCAACTACTAGTAAAACCGGTGCAAGCACTAAGAATTTTGGAGTTTCAATTGGCAAAAAAATAACAGACGAAGAGTATGCAGGCGATTTTATAATACCGTTTGCTCCAAATGCTAATGATAATAATTCTGCACTAACAAAATGGAATAAGGATAAGTGTAGAGTGGTAGTATATATATTTAATAAGGTTGATAGCGATTATTACATTAACAATATTAATACTTGTTCTATAAACGGTTCTATAGATTATGAATATGAGCCAGAAAATTAATAAAAACAATTATACACGTAATATATATTATTTATGAAAAAAACATTTACAATTTTTAGCAAGCTTACCATGGTTTGCATGTTTGCTCTAGCTCTGTTCTCGTGTTCTAAAAACGAGGATTCGGCTATTGATATAAACAAGGTTACAATAACAGATGTAACTCCAAGTTTCTCTAGTGTTAAATTTACCCTAGAAGTAAAAGAGGCAAATGTTGTTGCTTATGCCGTATTAGAGGCTACTGGTACTCCTATTACTGCAACGCAAGTTGTTGATAAAGGTAAACACGTAACTTCATTAAAAGGGACTTACGAGATAGAGAAGTTGAACCCAAATACCAAATACATCATAGCTGCTGTTGCTATAACAGGGGCTGGTACAAGTGAGGTTTCACAAGTAGAATTTTCTACTTTGGAGGATACTGGAATTCCAGCTACTGAGTATTCTGCAGGTATTCGTGTTGTGGAGACAGCTCAAAATGACGTAAAACTTACAGTCATTACTGGAGAAAAAGTACAATTTGCTTTTGTTGCAGTTTGGCCTAAGATTTATATGCAAAACTTATATTATGAGGCTCGTAAAATTAATCCTCAAATGACTGAGATGGACTACTACAAGAGCTTTATGAAAGATTTTGTGGCTTACTCATTTAGAGTTGGTGCAGAAAATGGTCCTGGTTCTGAAAATACATTTACTTGGATGGCTACCTCTGGTAGTTTCCTTATGCCTTCTGCAGATTATTTAGTTCTAACATGTGGAATGAAAGGAGAAGATGATTATGGTGATGTTATGGTTTCTGAGTTTAAAACTAAAACTCCAGACAGACAAGGTAATCCTGATGTAGAATTAAAGTTAAAAAATGCAGGTTTTATTTCTGCTTTATTTGAATATATTCCAAACGAGGATTGTTATTACTATTTCCGTTTTGCCTCTGATAAAGATCAAATTGATGAGTTTGTAAAGGAATTTGGAGAGGAAGGTTTAAGACAATTCTTGCGTTTTATTGATATTCAATGGGAAAACCAAACTGAGCAAAAAGAAGAGTCTATTGCTTTTGATTTGAATGTTGACCCAAATCATAATTTTACTATGTTAGCTCTAGGTATGGATAGACAGCTTATGGTTGGAGATAAATATAAGAGAGTAGATTTTAAACTTACTCCAAAACCAGCTGATAAGCCACAAGCTAAGTTTGAAATGAAGGCTACAGCTACAAGTGCTACTACAGCTATGTTGCATTTTGATATGGAAGAGTCTTGCGGACGTATATATTTAAATGTAATTCCTGCTAGTAGAAAGGGAGAGATAGAAGCAGCTAACCAAGATCAATTAAAGCGTGAGCTATGGGAAGAAGGATGGGTTATTGCAAGAACCGGTAGTAATCCCACAGACCCTATTGCTACGCCAGATTGGTTGTGGATGGATTTAAGTGGAGATCAAGAGTATATTTTGGTAGCTACAGGCCTAAATTATTACGGTGGACTTTCTGATATTAAATTTTCAGAGCCATTTAAAACTAAGCCTTTAACCTATACAGGCTCTAGTTCTGATATTAAACTATCTTTAGAGAAAGTTACAAAAACAGCTGCACAAATTAAGTACGATAACGATCAAACATCTGTAGTTCTATATCATAGGTTAGTTCAATATTCTGCAGATTTTGACAATCAATCTAATGACGCTATTAGATCTTTCCTTTTAAAAGATGGTAATATTTGGAAGTCTAATGATGTAGTAGATGGTAGAGTATTCTCATATACATGGACATCTATGGATCCAGGTACAGAGTATGTGTATTATTGGTGTGGTGAAGACCAAAATGGTAGAATATCTGACGTTAGACAAATTAGATTTAAAACAGCTGTTAATGTTGGTGGTCCTAATCCTAAGGTTTCATTTAAGATGGGTAAGATAGAGTATAATAAGGCTTATGTTGAGATTATACCTAATAATGATTGTACTTCTTTATTAGCACTTAATATAGAGTCTAATGACGAGATTAAGGCAATTGAGGCTAGTACAACTTTAACAGAGGAACAAAAAACAAAAAAACTTATAGAAATTTTTGAACCAGTTCTTACAACACAAGGAATTGCTACAATAGACGGATTCTTTGGCGACATGGAAGGCTTAAAACCAAAAACTACTTACTATGTAACAGCTATGCCATTTGGCGCCGAAAATGTAGAGGGATCTATTAGTTTTATTAAATATACAACTCCAGTTAAAGGTGAGGTTATTAACCCAAGCTCTATTCAACTTATTAAAGCTAGGACAGGTGTAGTTAAAGCAACTCCTGCAGCTAAAGGTCCTAAAGGAATAAAAGCTCTTAAAGATCAGAATGTGGCTTTATCAAAACAATTAGCACGTAAGAGTGGCGTTCCATCTTTCACTTCTTATAAAGAGGATGCTAGTTCTGTAGATATGAGCAAGGTTAGTGGAGTTAGATTCTTAGATTTTAAAAATCCTCTAGGAATGAAAAAAAGTAAGTAAATTTTATTATAGTTAGTTTTTTTTAAGGATGAAGGAGCTGATTGACAATTCTTAATCAGTTCCTTTAGACCTTTAATTTAATTGACAACTATATTTTTTATAACCAAATTTAATTCATAATTAAAAGTATGAAAAAACACCTAATCAGTTTATTTTATTTAAGCGCTTTTCTGCTTATTGTCCTATTAAGCGGATGTAAAAAAGAGGATGAACCTATCCCTGTGCCAAGTGTCCAAATTACAGAAGTAGTTGGAAGTAAAAACAGTATTAGTTTTCAGCTAATACTTAAAGATGCAACAAAATATGCCTACTCTTTAGCTTTGGCTACAGAGGTAAATCCAGAGAAAAAATTTGTAAGTGATATTACAAAAAGTCAAATTAATGCAACTAACCTTCTTCCCGATACAGAATATGCCATTCGTGTTATAGCTTATAATGGAGATATAGCTTCTAAGGAAGTAGAACAAAAGGTTGTTACCAATAAAGATGCATCGTTAAGTTTAAGTGATTTTGTAACTACATATTATGATGCAAAAGTAACAGTAACGCTAATTAACTCTAATGAGTTTTATTATACTACATATAGAAGAGATGCAAGACCAGAAACACCAGAGTTTATAAAGGTAGAAGGTAAATCTACAGCAGACATTGTAGTTGAGAATTTAATAGGTCAAGCTAATTATACGTTTGAAGCTTATGCTGTAAATGCAGAGGGACAGGGTGCTACTATTCTTAAAAACTTTAGAACTCAAACAACTCCAGATCCAGTTGTCTTTGAGGTAAAATCTGCTTCTCCAAGAAAAGTAGTTATTAGTTTAACAAAAACAGATAGACTATGTAAAGAGTTTTATTATAATTACTTCTCTAATTCTGACGAAATGACAGAAGAGGATTTTAAGAATGATGTTAATTCTGAATATCCAATGGCTAAAATGTCTAGTTCTAGTATAGCAGAATATATTCCAGATTTTGTGCAACCAAATACTGGTTATGTTTTATATATACTTCCTGTAGACGCTAATGGTGTTAAAATGGATAAGGTATATAAATATGAGTTTAGTACTCCAGGCTTTGAAATAGGAAAATCTGCTGCAAAAGCAACTGTAAAACTTAATGGAGAACCTAAATCTGTTTCTATTCCTATTACTATTACTCCTTCTGCAGATTGCAAAGAGTACTATTTAGGTCATGTTGATAAATCAACTTTGCCAGATGGTAATATAATTAATTACCTAAATGGAGGAACTTTCTTTGATGATAATTATCCTAAGAGCATAGATAGAATAGATAGAGATAAGTTTATTGGTGGTTTAAAGAGTGAGAAAACATATATTGTATTTACGATAGGTGTAGATAAGGATGGTTTCTTAGGTGCTGTTACTTCTTTTGAGGCAACTACTCCTAAATTAGATTTTTCTAGTAAAGCAACAGTTGCAATAACTAATGTTGTTTCAGATTTAACTTCTTTAAGCTATACCTTTAATTTTGAAAATACTTGTACAAAAGCAAGGTATTATTTCTGTCCAAGTGGAACAAAATCTAGAGAGGAGGTACTAGAGGATTTATTAAGTGCTTATCCTTTTGGGGTTGTAACAGAAAATAAGCAAACAGTGTTACAAGAGTATTTAGACATGGGTACAGAGTATGATTTGTGGGTTTTACCAGAAGATGCCAATATGGACTTTGGTAAATTAGTAACTTATACTCATAAAACCAAACAACCTGTTTACCATGAGCAACCTACTGTTGCACTTAGTGTTGTAAATAATGGCTTTTATAGCGATGGCGTTTGGAAAGGAAAAGCTAAAATGGCACCAGATGCAGCTTGTAGTAAATATATTTTTAATACTATTCCCGACGAATCTGTTGTAGCTTTAGGGTTAAATACTCCAGAAAAGCTTGCCAACTTTATAATTAAAAATGGGTATAACGATAGTAGTTACGAGTATGGTAATGATGGCTACGTAAAAACAGATGACCAAGGTAATAATATTACTGGAAACCCAAAACGTATTATGGAGTATCAGTTTAATATGTGGGAGATTACATGGATAGTTGCTATTCCTGTTAATGCCAATGGAGATTATGGTAAGCCAGTTTCTCAAAAATTTGGTATTGGAGTTGATTTTAATAGTAATCCAGGAGGTGGATCAGGTGATCCTGACCCAAAGAAGCATAATATTAAACGTGCCACAGTTAGGAGATAATTTATATTTCTTTAGCAAATAAAAAAGGATGACTACAGTAATAATACAAGTAGTCATCCTTTTTTATCTCTTAATATGCTTAAATTAGTTAACTTTTAGCTTATTGTTAATTTTATCTGCAAGGAACATATAGTGTGCTTTGTTTGTTCCTGTAGAGCTTGCTGCTAAAAGGTTGAATTTTTTCTGAAGGTCTTTTAGCTGAGCATAAGTTGTAGATATTATATCAGATGCGTCTTTGTTCTCATCGCCTTTTTTGTACCTAGGCCCGTTTTCTCCAGTGTAAAGTGCTATTAGGTTTTCTACATAGCTCTTTTGAAGCAATCTTTGGAATATTGCTTTACTTTTGTCGGGAAGAATAGGACTAAAAATAATTGCATTTAAGTCTTTAAAATATTCTTCCATTGTGTATGCCTTTGTTCCATTAATTAGCTCGTCTTGATATAAATTAAGCATTACCCTTTTGCTTAGTAGGTTAGGAAGGACTCTATCGTATGTAGTACCTATAGATAAGTCTGCTCTTAGTACTGTTTTGTTAAGAACATCGTTTGGAACCAACCAGAGTTGTGGATCAAAGAAGTTTTTCTTTAAAAAGGCTAGAGCTTCTTTTTGTTTAGATTTTTCTACAGGTGTGTATACGGCTCCTTCTTGCTCAACCTTTTTCTCTTCTTGATATACACCTCCAATCCATTTTGCAACATGATTCATGTATCTAACGTATTGGCCAAGAATCACTGAATAAAGAGTTTTTAGATTGTCGTAGTTGCCGTTTGGCTCACTTGTCCATGTAATTAGGTTGTTCATTACCACCTTTAGGTTCTTAATGCCTAATTGATTAGCTTCCATTTGGTTTGCGCCAAGGTCTTCTGATTGAAATCTAGGATCGTTTGCAGAACTTTCTGTGCCAAATAAGTATTTTGGATCTTTTGTTTTTTCTATGATCCATTTGTTTATCATTGCAAGTTCTTTTTTAGGATCATTGTAGTTGTTGAATCTTCTATATCCCCATTCTATTACCCAGTCGTCGTACGCTCCTAATCTAGGGAATAAACATTCTTGAGGAATATTGTCTTCTGGTTGGGCAACATAGTTAAATCTAGAGTAGTCCATTATAGATGTTGTGTGGCCGTTTTCTCTCAAAAATTTTGGATCTCTTAGTTGTGCTGTGGTGTAAAGAGCAGTACCTCTAAAGTTATGTCTTAGCCCTAGGGTGTGTCCTACTTCGTGTGATGATACAAATCTAACAAGTTGTCCCATTAGTTCTGTGTCGAATGTCATTTTACGAGCTGCAGGGTCTACTGGTGAACATTGAATAAAATACCAATTTCTAAGGAGTAACATTACATTGTGATACCAGTTAACATGGCTTTCTATAATTTCGCCAGAGCGAGGGTCATTTACATGAGGGCCGCTTGCGTTTGGAATATCGGATGGTTTGTATACTATGGCAGAGTGGCGTGCATCCTCTAGGCTCCAAGTTGAGTCTTGCTCAAATGTTGGTGCTTCTTTTGCGTAAATAGCATTTTTAAAACCTGCTTTTTCAAACACTTTTTGCCAGTCATTAACTCCTGCAATTAGGTATGGAACCCATTGTTTTGGTGTGGCTGGGTCTATGTAAAATATTATAGGTTTAGCAGGTTCTACTAGTTCTCCTCTGTTATATTTTTCTATATCCTCTGGTTTAGGCTCTAGTCTCCAACGTGTAATTAGCCTTGTAGTTTCTACTCTTTGTGGGTTTTTATCAAAATCTGTGTATCTAACAGTAAAGTATCCCACACGAGGGTCTTCGTATCTTGCTACCATTGGAACTTTAGGTAGTAATACAAAAGAGCAGTTAAGACCAAATGTGGCAGTAGGGTTGCCTTCTTGTCTAGCATATGTGTAAACTACTTTAAATTCTGTGTTAATTGGGAATGTTTTTATATTTTCTATATAAGATTTGTCTTTTTGCATTCCGCCTAATTTAAATCCTGCTTTGTCTCTTTTTGTAAAGAAGATGTATTCTGAATCAGAAAGTAAAAAATCGCTTAATTCTATAATGCTTTCTTTTTTGTCTGTAGATTGAGCTTTAATGTCAAAGGCAGCTACAATGGCAGGAAAATTTGAATTCTCAACATTTTCTGGCATTATTTCGTTAGATCTTTCTCTATAGTCTACGTTTTTAATAAATATTTTATCATTAGGCCCCTTTTCAAAACGGAAGAGTCCTTCGTTTATTTGATCTCCTGCATAACCTGCAAATGATCCTCTTACGCCTTCTGCAGATTTATAAACCCTGCTAACCATTCTTATGTCTCTTCCTAGTAAGCTGTCATTTATTTTTAGATAGAATTTACCGTCTTGTTTATATATAGGGGTCATTCCTTCCATTTTTATAGCACTAGGCTTAATAAACTTTTCTATTGTGCTTAATTTCTTTGTTGAAGAAATGTTAGCAGTGGAGTCTTTTTGAGTGGTGCTTTGCTCAGTCTTAGCACCTTTCTTTTGCCCTTTTTGCTTTTGAGCAAAAGATTGCGTAGGCTGCAAACATATTATTGCAAGAGCCATAACATTTAATAAAAATAACTTTTTCATTCAATAGTTTTATAATTTGTTTAAAAAATACTAACTAATATGACTATTAAATTGTCTTATGGTTTAATAGTTTATTTATTTATATTTGTGCATAGAAGCAACTTAGCAAATTCCCATAGTACAATACCTAGCGAAACAGATATATTTAGCGAGTGCTTTGTGCCAAATTGTGGAATTTCTATTACGCCATTGCTAATGTTGATAACTTCTTGTTGTACCCCCTTTACTTCGTTACCAAAAACTAGGGCATAGCCACGTAGTGGAGTATCATTTTTTAATTCTTTTAAGCTATTGTCTAAGCTTTCTAACGATATAGAATTTATGGCTTGTTCTACACTTAAAATTATATAGCCTTGCTCTTTTAATTTTGTTACAGCTTCTATTGTTGAACTATTATAGCTCCATTCTACAGAAAATTCTGCTCCCAAAGCAGATTTGTGGATTTCTGCACTTGGAGGGCAAGCGCAAATACCGCAGAGTAATATTTGTTCTACTAGAAAGGAGTCGGCAGATCTAAATGCAGATCCAATATTATGCATGCTTCTTACGTTATCTAAAACTATAGTAACTGGCATTTTCTTGCTTAATTTATATTCTTGTGCAGATATCCTACCTAGTTGGTCGTTTCGTAATTTTGTGTGCATATTTTTTTGTGCAAATATAAAGAAAATTGTAAGCTTAGCGTGTTGTTTTGTATTATAAAAATGCAAATTTGTTTTTCCAATAAAAAGGCATTACATTTGCGCTAATTTGCAATTTTGAAACAACTTAATTTAAAATAAATATAAGATATAAAATGAAAAAGGATCTACAAATTTCTGAACTCATTAAGAAGGAAGAAAACAGACAATTACATGGAATAGAACTTATTGCCTCTGAGAACTTTGTTTCTGAGCAAGTATTAGATGCACTAGGATCGGTATGTACAAATAAATATGCAGAGGGTTATCCTGGTGCAAGGTATTATGGTGGTTGCGAGGTTGTTGACCAAATAGAGCAATTAGCTATTGATAGACTTCGCCAATTATTTGATGCAGAATACGCTAACGTTCAACCTCACTCTGGTGCACAGGCTAATATGGCAGTTATGATGGCTTGTATTAAACCTGGTGATACTTTTATGGGTTTAGATTTGGCTATGGGTGGTCACCTTACCCACGGATCTCCTGTAAATATGTCGGGAATATTATACAATGCAGTAGCTTATGGCCTTAATGAGCAAACTGGTTTAGTAGATTATGATGATATGGAGAAGAAAGCTTTAGAGCATAAACCAAAATTAATTATTGGTGGTGCTTCTGCTTATTCTAGAGAGTGGGATTGGGAGAGAATGCGTGCAATTGCAGATAAGATTGGTGCTATTCTTTGGGTAGATATGGCGCATCCAGCAGGCCTAATTGCAGCTGGATTATTAAAAAATCCAGTTAAGTATGCTCATATTGTTACTTCTACTACTCACAAAACATTAAGAGGTCCAAGAGGTGGAATTATCCTTGTTGGTAAGGATTTCCCTAATCCTTTTGGTATTAAAACTCCTAAGGGTGAGACTAAGATGATGTCTGCTGTTCTAAATTCTAGTGTATTCCCTGGTATACAAGGTGGTCCACTAGAGCATTGCATTGCGGCAAAAGCTGTTTCTTTCTTTGAGGCTCTTCAACCAGAATTTAAAGAATATCAAATTCAAGTTAAGAAAAATGCTGCGGCAATGGCAGAGGCTTTTGTTTCTAGAGGATATAAAGTTGTATCTGGAGGAACAGATAATCACGTAATGCTTATTGACCTTAGAACTAAGTTCCCAGAATTAACTGGTAAGGTTGCAGAAAAAACTCTTGTTTTAGCTGATATTACAGTTAATAAAAACATGGTTCCTTTTGATAGCCGTTCTCCTTTCCAAACATCTGGAATTCGTGTAGGAACTCCTGCAATTACTTCTAGAGGATTGGTAGAAAAAGATATGGCCTTAATAGTAGAGTTGCTAGATAAAGTACTTTGCAACATAGATAAACCAGAGGTATTAGAGGAGGTTAAGCTAGCAGCTAGGCAGCTAATGAAAGGCCGTCCATTAAATGCTTGGTAGTCTAATTGAATTTTTATAG
>CAXYUL010000019.1:0-14298 GCA_964292095.1 uncultured Bacteroidales bacterium
AATAAATATATTGATTTGTATTATCATCTTTCTTGGTATAATTGCTTATATGATAACCTAATTTAGATAAAAAATCCCTTAATTCTTTATTATTTTTATAAATAATTACCCCCATAATATTATTTTATTTTGTAATTAATTGAAAATCCATAAAATGCTTTATTATCAAATACTCCTATATTTCCGCCTATTCCAAAGTTATTAGGCATTGTTAATCTTATACCTACATAAGGAGCTATCTTTGAATCTATACTATTTATACCCGTTTCTAAATACCAATTCCACTTCTCTTTATATATCGTTTCCTTAACAGTATTTGTGATAGTCTTATATTCTATTCTGTTAAAAACATTAATGCTGTCTAATACGGGGTTATATCCACTTATCCACGCCTCGTATTTGTTCTTCTCGAAATAATGTTTTTGTGTCTTTGGTAAATAAATAATCGAATCCCGATATATTGTATCAACTTGGGCTTTTGAATATTTTAATTTATCAATAATTTTTACATTATACGCTAATACATCTTTTAATTTTTTTATTTCGATTAAATACGGTTTAATAATTTTAGATGTGTCTATTTCGTCTTCGGCACTTGTGTTAGCTGCTGTTCTTATAAAATCGCCAAAATCAGATAATACGTAACCAGGCATGGTTGTATCTAAGTCTATTATGCACAAGAATTTTCCTTTATTATCAAAAAGCATATTGTTTACTTTTGTATCGCAGTGTGTAATTCTTTTAACTAATAAGCCATCTCTGCCCATTTGTTCTACTTTACTCATTAATTCTCCTCTACTAAGTAGCTCTATAATAAGCTCTTCTACCTTAATGTCTATTGTGTTGTTTGCAACTTTGTACTTGTTTTTTTCTTTGACTCTAGCTGCAATATCTAGGTTTATAGATTGTTTAAATTGTTCAATCCTATATTCTATATTATGAAAATTTTCTATAGTGTACTTAAGAGAGTCATTGGGTAGGTCTGCCAACATAGAGTGAAAATCTCCAAATGCTTTTCCTGCTAGGTAGGCATATTTCTCATTAATAAGATCAAAAGACTGAGAGTCTTCTATAAAATCTGTCATTCTCCAATATTCTTTGCCATTAAAGTAATATAGCTTATTATCTAATGTTGGAATAATGTTGAGTGTTTTATTTTTAATATTATCCTCGCCCCTTTGTATGAGTTTTTGCCTAATGTGATTTGTTACTATGTAGATATTGTTTTGCATTAATTCTACATTAGTAAAAATATGATGATTTACCTTTTGTAATACAAAGCTTTGTGTGCTAGAATTGTTTGTAATTTCTACTTTAAATGTGTCATTTATTAATCCATTTCCTAGTCCTTTAATAGAAATTCTATCATCGCTTATGTTACATAAACCTTTAAAATGTTTAATAATATTTTTCATGGTTTTGCTAGGTATATATAAAAAGAAACCGGCTAAAAAATGTGGTGATTTTTAAATACTTTTAATACACTTTTTAGTCGGTCTCCTTTATTTGAGTTAGATAAAATGAATTATGCCTGTACTCCAACTATGAGTAAAGTAGGGCTAGTTTTCATTTGACGTAACTCGATTACAATAATCTATAAATTAAAGTTTTATTATAATTGAGGTCCAGCAGCTACTAATGCTTTTCCTGCAGTGTTTCCTGTAAACTTAGTGAAGTTCTTAATAAAACGAGATGCTAAGTCTTTGGCTTTCTCGTCCCATTGAGCTGCACTAGCGTAAGTATCTCTAGGATCTAAAATCTTAGGGTCTACTCCTGGTAATTGTGTAGGTACTTCAAAATCGAAGTAAGGGATAGTTTTTGTTTGGGCTTTATCAATAGAACCATCTAAAATAACATCAATAATTCCTCTAGTATCTTTAATAGAAATACGTTTACCACTTCCATTCCAACCTGTATTTACTAAATATGCTGTTGCTCCAGATTTTTCCATTTTTTTAACTAACTCTTCTCCATATTTTGTAGGATGTAGAGAAAGGAATGCTGCTCCAAAACAAGCAGAAAAAGTAGGAGTTGGTTCAGTAATTCCACGCTCAGTTCCAGCTAATTTAGCTGTAAAGCCAGATAAGAAATAGTATTTAGTTTGCTCTGGAGTTAAAATTGAAACTGGAGGAAGAACACCAAAGGCATCTGCAGATAAGAAAATTACTTTTTTAGCTGAAGGAGCTTTTGATTTAGGTCTAACTATATTATCTATATGATAAATAGGGTAAGAAACACGGGTGTTTTCGGTTACACTCTTATCGTTAAAATCTATTTTTCCATCTTTATTTACAGTTACGTTTTCTAAAAGAGCATCTCTCTTAATTGCGTTGTAGATATCTGGTTCTGCTTCTTTACTTAAATTGATAACTTTAGCATAGCAACCTCCCTCAAAGTTGAATATACCTTCATCGTCCCAACCATGCTCGTCATCTCCGATAAGTTCTCTTTTTGGGTCTGTAGATAAAGTTGTTTTTCCTGTTCCTGATAAACCAAAGAAAATAGCGGTTTCTCCAGTTTTGCTAGTATTTGCAGAGCAGTGCATAGCAGCAATACCTTTAAGTGGAAGAAGATAATTCATATATGAGAATATACCTTTTTTCATTTCTCCACCGTACCAAGTATTAATAATTACTTGCATTTTCTCTGTAAGATTAAACACCACAGCTGTTTCTGAATTTAAGCCTAACTCTTTGTAATTCTCAACTTTAGCTTTAGAAGCATTAAGTACTACAAAATCTGGCTCACCATAGTTATTTAACTCTTCTTCTGTAGGGCGAATAAACATGTTTTTTACAAAATGAGCTTGCCAAGCAACCTCCATTATAAATCGTACTTTAATTCTAGAGTTTTCATTTGCTCCGCAGAAAGTATCAACAACGTATAATTTTTTATTTGATAATTCTTTTTCAGCTATTTTTTTCAAAACATCCCATGTTTCTTTAGAAGCTGGTTTGTTATCATTTTTATATTCATCTGATGTCCACCAAATGGTATCTTTAGATGTTTGGTCAACCACAAAAAATTTATCTTTAGGAGAGCGTCCGGTATATACACCTGTCATAACATTAATTGCTCCAAGCTCTGTTAATTGACCAACTTCATAACCACTTAGGTCTCCTTTAGTCTCTTCTTTAAATAATTCTTCATAAGAAGGATTATAAATCACTTCAGTTACTCCGGTAATACCGTACTTACTTAAATCGATTTTTGACATAATTATTTATTTAAAATGTTCTTATATTAGTAGTATTTACGCCATAATGCGCTAGGCAAAGATAGGCATTATTACTATAATAACCACAAAAATTCTGCCAAATAAATTAAACATATTTTTTATTTTTAATAAGTTTATTTACCTTAGCATTTAAAGAATAATACTAAAAATTATGCCATTAATTAATCAACTTTTGCAAAAATACTGGGGATATAGTTCTTTTAGGCTTATGCAAGAGAAAATTATAAACTCTGCACTTGATATGTCGGATACTTTGGTGCTTATGCCAACAGGAGGAGGAAAGTCTATATGCTTTCAGCTGCCAGCTCTAGCCAAAGATGGTATTTGTATAGTAGTTTCTCCCTTAATTGCTCTAATAAAAGACCAGGTTCAGAACCTTAATGATAGGGGAATTAAAGCACTTGCAATATACTCTGGAATGAGTTTTTCACAAATAGATACAGTATTAGATAATGCTATTTATGGCAATTATAAGTTTTTATATGTGTCTGCAGAAAGATTGCTAAACCCAATTTTTAAGGAGAGAGTTAAGCGAATGAATGTTAATTATTTGGTTGTAGATGAGGCTCATTGTATATCGCAATGGGGCTATGATTTTAGGCCTGCATACCTACAAATTAAAGAAATAAAGAAGCTTTTGATTAATGTACCTATCATAGCTTTAACTGCTACGGCAACAAAGCAGGTTGCTTTGGATATAATGAGCAATTTAGAATTTAAGACTAACAATATAATTGCCTCTGGCTTTGCAAGAGAAAATTTGTCTTACGTTGTTAGAAAAACAGACGACAAGTATGGTAACTTATTAAGAATATGTAATGGTGTAACTGGCAGTGGAATAGTTTACATAAGAGAGAGAAAAAAGTGCGAAGATATTTCTAATTTTTTACAGCAAAATGGAGTGAGTTCAGACTTTTATCATGCTGGTTTGAGCAAAGATATGCGTTCTCTTAAACAAGATAAGTGGATGAAGAATGATATTAGAGTTATTGTAGCAACAAGTGCCTTTGGAATGGGGATAGATAAGCCTGATGTACGGTTTGTAGCTCATTATGATCTTCCCGACGCAATTGAAGCATATTTTCAAGAAGCAGGTCGTGCAGGAAGAGATGGAAAGCGCTCATATACAACACTTTTATGGAACAATACAGATATTAAAAGACTAAGGCAAATACATACAGTTAATTTTCCGTCTATTGATTATTTAAAAGATATTTATCAGAAAGTTTTTATTTATTTGAATTATCCATACGAACATGGTAATGGTTCTGTGAATAAATTTAATCTTGTAGAATTTTCCAAAAAATTTGCTCTTAATGCAACATCTGTCTATTATGCTATAAAATACATTGAACAAGAGGGTTACTGGGAGTTAACAGATGAGATTGATAATCCATCTAAGATTATTTTTATTGTTAATAGAGATGAGTTATACAAAGTTCAAATTGATAATTATAATTTAGATGCTTTTATTAAATCGCTATTGCGTATTTATACAGGATTGTTTTCTAAGGTAACAGCTATAGATGAGGATTATATTGCTAGGGTTACTCTTGATTCTACAGAAGGTGTTAAGAATAAGCTAATTACATTATCTAAAATGAAGATAATAAAATATATACCAAAATTAAGAACACCTTTAATGATAATGAATTTTGAAAGACTTACAGAATCAAACTTTTACATATCTGAGCAAAGATATGTAGATAGAAAGGATCTGTTTAAGAAAAGGATAGAGGGAATGATTGAATTTATAACAAATAATTCTATGTGTAGGAGTAGACAATTAATTAAATATTTTGGGCAAGAAGATATTGATGATTGTGGTATTTGTGATGTTTGTTTAGAACTTAAAAATATTTCGGATGGCAATTCTCTAAAAGAAGAAGTAGCAAAAAAAATAATTTCTTTTGTTAGTGATAGAATGAGTGATGGAAAAAAAACGTCGTTACAAGATATAAAGTTACTGGCGCAAGATAATGTGGATTTGTATTTAAATATTACTAGAGAGTTAATTGATAAAGATTTATTAAATAAAGATATAATGAGTAATTTTTAAACCTTAATAACTTCCATTTCTAAATTAATATTAAAAGTAGTGCTTACAGAACTAAGTATTGCATTAGCTAAAGCTAATATGTCATTACCTTTTGCTCCACCATTATTAATTATAACTAGTGCTTGTTTATCATATACAGATGCTGGCCCTAGAGATTTTCCTTTCCAATTGCATTTATCAATTAGCCATGCGGCTGAAATTTTAACGCTATCATAGTTGTTTTCTATTTTATACCATGGGATATTTGGATATGATAGTTTAAGCTTTTCTAATTTTTGTTTTGAGATAATAGGATTCATAAAAAAACTTCCAGCACTTCCTATTATATTGGGATTGGGTAATTTATTCTCTCTAATTTCTATTATAGTATTTCTTACATTTTTAATTGATAGACTTTTATTTTTTTCTTTTAAAGCCATTGCTAAATTGCCATAGTCTAAATGATAATTTTCATTTGTTTTTAGTTTATAGTATACATAGGTAATAATTGGATTATTATAGATAGATTTTACTTCTTTAAAAATACTATGTCTATATGAGTAAGCACATTCATCATTTTTGTATACTTTTTTATTACAATTAGAGTCTATTGTTTCTACTGCATAGATTATGTCTTTAGCTTCTACTCCATATGCACCAATATTTTGTATTGCAGAGGCGCCAACTTGCCCAGGTATAAAAGAGAGATTTTCTGCGCCATATAAATCATTATTTACACAATATTCTACAAAATTATCCCATATTACACCTGCTCCAACTTTTAGTATTACTTCTTTATCTGATGATTGTATCTGTTCTATACCTAGTATCTTAGAATATAGCACATAGGCATTAATATCACCCATTATGAGCAAATTACTTCCTTTACCTATTTGTAAGTATGGTAGCTTAGCATCTTTTGTGCTTAAAAAAGACATTAAGTCTTGTTCGCTATCATATTCTACAAAAAAACTTGCATTTGCTTGTATTCTAAATGTATTATAGTTTAAAAGTTGAAAATCTTTTTTTGTATTTAACATGGTTAATGAGTATTTTGATGTACTTATTCTCTATATATAGAGGCTCCAATTGCTCTTAGACGATGTTCAATATTTTCATATCCTCTGTCTATTTGCTCAATATTATGAATTATGCTTTTGCCTTTTGCACTTAGAGCTGCAATGAGTAGTGCTATTCCTGCTCTGATATCTGGAGAGGTCATTATTCCGCTTTTTAATGAAATAGTATGGTTGTGTCCGTTTACTACAGCTCTATGTGGATCGCATAAAATAATTTGAGCTCCCATATCTATTAGTTTGTCTACAAAGAATAAACGGCTCTCAAACATTTTTTGATGAATTAGGACACTCCCTTTTGCTTGGGTTGCTACTACCAAAAAAACACTTAATAGATCGGGTGTTAGACCAGGCCAGGGGGCATCTGCTATTGTCATTATAGAGCCATCCATAAAAGATTCAATTTGGTAATTTTTTTGTGTTGGTACATATATATCGTCTCCGTTTTGCTCTAGTTTTATTCCCAATCTCCTAAAACTGTCGGGAATAATACCTAAATTATTGTAAGATACATTTTTAATAAGTATTTCACTTTTAGTAATTGCTGCCATTCCTATAAAGCTTCCAACTTCTATCATGTCTGGTAATACAGTGTGATTTGTGCCATTTAAACTCTTAACTCCTTCTATTGTAAGTAAATTTGAGGCAATTCCAGAAATTTTGGCTCCCATTTTATTTAACATTTTGCAGAGCTGTTGTATATATGGTTCACAAGCTGCATTATAGATGCATGTTTTGCCCTTGGCTAGTACAGAGGCCATAATAATATTTGCAGTTCCAGTTACAGATGCCTCATCTAAGAGAATATAGGAGCCTTTTAGTTGTTTGCTATAAATCTTATAAGCGCAAAATTCTTCTGAATATTCTATTTTTGCTCCTAATTTTTGTACTCCTATAAAATGTGTATCTAATCGTCTCCTTCCTATTTTATCCCCTCGGGCACTAGCGTAGAGTACTTCACCTTGTCTCGCTAATAAGGGGCCTATTAGCATTACACTACCACGTAGAGCAGAGCAATTGCTTAAAAATTCTTTGCTTTTTAAAAATTCATTGTTTAGGGTTTTTGCAGTAAAACTATAAGAGTGGTCTGATAGTTTGTTAACTATTACACCCATCTTTTGTAGTAGTAGTATTAGATTATTTGCATCTAATATATTAGGAATATTGTTAATTATAACTTCATTTTTTGTTAGAATTGTTGCACATAGAACTTGTAACACCTCGTTCTTTGCTCCTTGTGGATAAATTTCTCCGCTTAATTTTTTGCCTCCTTCTACTATGAATGATGCCATATTTGTGGTTTTATCTTATATTTTTTTATATTGGATCCTCTGGTTTTTTTGCAAATTTAATAATAAATGAGCAGTGGGCAAATAGGAGAGTGTTTGGTCTATTATATAGTTAATTCTTACAAAAGCAAATCAATTCTGAATATAATTTTTGCACAGGTAGACCCATCACATTGTAGTATGAGCCATCAATTTTAGTAA
Source organism: uncultured Bacteroidales bacterium (assembly GCA_964292095.1). GTDB lineage: Bacteria > Bacteroidota > Bacteroidia > Bacteroidales > UBA932 > Egerieousia. The sequence continues at coordinate 7,843 of CAXYUL010000019.1, forward strand.
TCGCCACATAACCTATCCATTCTTGAACACCATATGCACCAGCTTTATCGTATGGTTTATACTTATCTATGTAGTATTCTATTTGAGAGTCTTCTATCTTAGAAAAGTATACGTCAGATGTACTTGTAAATGATATTTGCTTGTCTTTATTTCTAATACATAGCCCTGTTATTACAGTGTGTTTATTGTTAGATAGCATTTTTAGCATATATATTGCGTTGGCCCTATCGCGTGGCTTGCCTAAAATTTGCCCATTGCAATAAACCATTGTGTCTGCTGTAATTATTATTTCGTTGTCTTCTAGTGGTCTATGAAAACCATTAGACTTTCCAATAGCTAAATATTCTGGGACAATAGTTAATGCTATGCCTGATGGATAATCTTCTTTAAAAGATGTTTGTGTGTCTGTTGTAAAGTTTATATCTAGCCCTTTTAATAGCTCTTGCCTGCGTGGAGATGCCGATGCTAGAATAATTTTTTTGTCTTTTAATATAGTAGAGAGCATATTATTTGTATTTATCCGCTGTATGCTTGTGGGTCAAAATCCCAATTGTTCTGAATCTTTAGAACTTGTTCTATAAGGTCTCTTACACATCCTTCGCCTCCTTTGTATAACGAAACATAGTCGCATACTTTTTTTACTTCTGCAACTGCATCTGCTGGGCAAACAGCTAGGCCACAAATTTTTAGGATAGGAATGTCGGGAAGATCATCTTCTATAAATGCAACTTGTGTGGGCTCTAAATTGTATTTGGAGCAGAAATCTATAAAGTCTGGAACCTTGTTTCTCGATTTTAAATATATATCGCTTGCTAAATATGGGATGAATCTTTTAGTGATTGATTGAGAGTTACCTCCTGTAATGATAGCAATTGGGTATTTTTTTAAAAAAGCCATTCTTAGCCCAAAGCCGTCTTTAGAGTTATAAGTTCTAAGTAGATCTCCATCTGGCATACATAGAACGTCGCCATTTGTAAAAACTCCATCTACATCAAAAGCAAATGCTTTTATATTGTCTAGTTTAACTTTGTAATTGCTCATTATATACTTTTATTTATTTTTGAAACTTTTGCTTTCCATAATCTTCTTGCTTAAAGTTTCGTATATTTGATAGTGCTCCTCTAAGTTCATGTCTTTTAGAACATTAAGGTGCTTTTCTATTGTGCTTGTATCTTTTCTTATAGCTGGCCCAGTTTGAGAAATAGCAGGCTTGTTTAAAAAGCCTTTCCTAATGGTTTCTATTGCACAGGGTAGAAGATAGGTAAAATCGGGATATGCTATATCGTATGAGAGAGACATCATATAGTTTATAAAGTTAGAAATAAAGACGGCTGCCGTATGCATTTGTAGGCGTTTTTTTGAGTCGCAAACTTTATATTCAGCTTTTAATGAGCTTACTATTGTTATTAAAATATCTAAACTTGCTTTGTTATTTGATTCTATTAAAAATGGAATCATTTTAATATCTACTTCTTTGTTCTTGCTTAGTGTCATTAAAGGGTAGAGAACACCACAAGAAAAATTGTAGTGTTTTTCTGCCGAAGAACACCCTCGCTGCATGGCTCTAATTAACGAATCGTTAGAAACAGCACCACAAGTGTGTAAAATTAGAGGGAGCTTAGTTTTATCAATATTTTTACACTCGTTATTTGCTATAGAAAATGCAAGGTTTTCTGCTACAGCTTCTATTGCATTGTCGCTTACTGCTATAATTATTATGTCAGATTGTGGTAAGTCCTCTATTGTACTGCTGCTAAAAGCATTACCTTTATGTCTCTTTACTGCCCTAACAATACTCTCTGCTTTTTCTAAATCTCTATTAACAACACAAATAACATTGTGCTTTGCTTGTTGTAAAGCTATTGCAAACCTAAAAGCAAGATTGCCTGCCCCAATTATTGATATTTTTAACATTAGAATTCAAGTTCTCCTTTTGCTATAACAACATGATTACCTAATCTATTATCTATAAATTTAATAAAACTTGCTTCGGAATCAAATTTAAATCGTATTTGTGTTCTACATCTATTATTTATGTGCTGGCACTCAATTAATTGTCCTTTGCAAACAATAATATTATCTAAATTGTGGCCTCCAATTTTAAATAGTGTATATTTTCCTAGTGGCATTTCTCCTTGAATTCCAAGCCCTAACTTAGATTCAAAATGTGATGGTAATTTAAATGAACTAGTAAGAGATAGTGGAATGGTGCAGTGTGCTAAATCAATGCTTAAATTTTCCTTGTCTATAGAACTTGGGTTAGCCATAAAGCCTAATTGTCCAGTACAGATATTTAACCAAATTAGTGAGAATAGTGTAGCCATATCGCCCTCGCAACCAGATATAATTCCATTATCATTTAGTATGGCTAGGGCTAAACAAGCTGTTGTTTTACAAGTTTTAATTAGATCAAAGCATTTAATTGTAATAGCATTAAGTTTATGAATTTCACATAGCTCTTTTATAGCATAGTACATTATAATAGAATCTTCTAAGCTGTCTTGACTAACATTTAAAAGAAAAGCTTTGTATTTTAAAACAAGTGGGTCTAATGCTATTTCCTTTCTATCGTTTTTTTGTCTATTAAAAATATTAGTTAGCTCATCTATACTTATTTCTTCATATACAACCATGCATCTTTGTATAATTGAATTAATATTTATATGTGATGCTATTAGCCAATTGGAGTAACCACCAATAGATCCTATTTTATAATTTTTAAGTTTATCCTTTAAGGATTCGTTCTTATTGTAAGATGAAAAATGGTGTACTAGTGTTTCTGTAAAATTATCCTCTAAATTAAAAGGAACTGTAATTAGTTGATGTTTTATATCTTGCTGATCTAGCCATGAACATATTTCAAATGCTGCAGCAAGTGAGTTGTGATAGCTGTCTGCAAGAATTATGAATGGTTCTTTTAAAACTGGAAAAAGATTTAGAAACATTTCTTCTGTACCTCCGCTTGCAATAAAAATAACTTTTAATGAGCATTTGCTGGCATTATCCTTAGAATTATTATAAACATTAATATATTGATAAGCCTCTATTATATTAAGTTTAAAAACAGAACTGAGCCTCTTATAAAGAGGCTCTCTGTCTTTATCTAATTCTATTTTAGAATGTAAACTAGAGTAGAATGTTATTAAATCTAAATTCATTTTTTGTATAAACTTTTATAAATTATCTGAGAAATCTTCTAGTTTTACGGCTATAAAGTGTTCCCATTCTTCTATGCTAAAGTCTGTGATATATGTAAATCTCTCGTTGTTCCAAGAAAATGATCTGTTTGTATAGATATGTGCAGAAACTCTAAAACTATCGCTACTCTGTGCATCAATTAATAATAAATAAGACATAATAATGTGGGCAGCCATTTCAACCAATCTGCGAGCGTGGAAATCTAAATACTCGTTTCCCTTTTCTCCAAGTTCTTTTGCTCTTTCTGCAACAATATTACAAGCTTGTTCATATTGTGCAGTCATAGCAACTAATTTATCTTTTAATAATTTATATTCTGGTTTAACATCTACTTGTTCATATTCTCTTATTTTATTTAGATAAGAGCCGTTTGTAACATATCTTATTGCTGCAACAGTTTGTAATTGAGATGTTCCCTCATAAATAGTAAGAATACGAGCATCTCTATATAATCTCTCTACAGGATACTCTTTCATAAAGCCAGAACCACCATGAATCTGAATTGCATCGTATGCATTTTGGTTGGCATATTCACTCGACATCATTTTAAGCACTGGAGTAAACATATCTGCATACTTATTATATAATTTAGATTCGCTTCTTTCTTCTGGCGTTAATTTTCTTTCTTCAGCAAGTAAGTTATATGCTTTATACATATCTACAAACCTTGTTGTTTCATACAGAATAGCTCTAGATGCTTGTAACTTAGCTTTCATTACTCCAAGAAGCTCGTATACAGGAGCAAAGTCTATAATAGCTTTACCAAATTGAGCCCTCTCATGAGCATATTTAACAGCTTCTCTATAAGCGGCTTCTGATAAACCTACCGATTGTGCTCCAACTCCTAATCTTGCGCCATTCATTAGAGACATTACATATTTAATAAGTCCTAATTTTCTATCTCCAACTAGCTTTGCAGGAGCATTTTTAAATACTAACTCTGCTGTAGGTGAACCTTTAATTCCTAATTTGTTCTCTATTCTTCTAACAGTTACACCACCCCATGCTTTGTCGTATACAAAATAAGATAGACCTCTACCATCTGTAGTATTTTCTTCTGAACGCGCAAGTACTAATTTAATATCTGCGTCTCCATTTGTAATAAACCTTTTTACGCCATTTAAATACCATAGTTGTTTTTCGTCGTTCCAAGTAGCTTTTAGCATAACCGCTTGTAAATCAGATCCAGCATCTGGTTCTGTTAAATCCATAGAGCACGTTGCACCTTTATTTATTCTATGTAAGAACTCATCTTTTATCTCTTTAGAAGCAAATTCGTGAATTGTTTCTGCGCAATCTTGTAGGCCCCAAATATTAGCAAATCTTGCATCTGCTCTAGAAACTACTTCTGCTGCCATTACGTATGGCACCATGCTAAAGTTTAGTCCACCATACTCTCTTGGAAGTGATAGTCCGTATACGCCAGCTTTAGTTAATACATCGTGGTTTTGTTGAGTTCCACTAGCGTATGTAACCCTTCCATCTTTGCAAATAGGACCTTCGTGGTCTACAGACTCTGCATTAAGAGCAAGTGTATCTCCACAAATTTCAACTATTATCTCCATTATTTTATTGTATGTATCTAGTGCATGTTGTGCATTAGCGGGGGCATAATCGTATTTGCCAAAATCTTTAAAATTATCTTCTTTTAATCCAACAATCTTATTCATTAATGAATGTTGGAATTGAAATTTTAAATCCGAATTATCTGTATAAAAATTTGCCATATTTATTTGCTGTGTTTTTTGTAAGATGCTATCATCTTTGGTAAAACTTCATTTAAATCTCCAATAACAGAATAGTCTGCTATTTGATGTATAGGAGCGTTTGGATCGCTATTAATAGAAATTATCATAGCAGAGCCATCCATTCCTGCTGTATGTTGAATTTGTCCAGATATTCCAACAGAAATAAACAATTTTGGCCTTACAGTAACGCCCGTTTGTCCAATCTGCCTTTCATGATCTGCAAATCCAGAATCTACAGCCGCGCGAGATGCACCAACTTCTGCACCAAGTACTTTAGCTAATTCAAAGATTAGTTTAAAATTCTCTCTGCTACCAACACCATATCCGCCGGCAACAACAATTTGGGCACCTTTAATATCTATCTTTTTTTCTTCTATATGTCTTTCAATTATAGAAACTGCAAAATCTGTGTCTACAAATATTTTAGAAACATCTATTTTATTAATTTTACCATCTACTGCATTTTCTATGGCCTCTTTTTTCATAACGCCTTCTCTTACAGTTGCCATTTGTGGTCTACACTCTGGATTTACAATTGTAGCAATAATGTTTCCACCAAAAGCTGGTCTAATTTGATATAAAAGATTCTTCCATTGATTCCCTTTTGCATCTGCATGATCTCCAATTTCTAAGGATGTACAATCGGCAGTAAGTCCGCTATGCAATGCACTAGAAACTCTTGGCGCAAGATCTCTACCAATACTAGTTGCACCAAAAAGTGCAATTTGAGGTTTCTCTTCTTTAAATAGAGAAATAGTTATGGCGGCGTAAGGTAGTGTTCTAAAATATTGAAGTTTTGGGTCATCAGCTAAATGAACTGTTTTTGCTCCAAAGTTATATAATTCATTTACAAGGTTTTCTATACTACTTCCAATTAATAATGCTTCTAAATCGCAATTTAAAGTTTGTGCTAAAGCCCTTCCTTTTGTCATTAACTCCAAACTTACATCACACAATTTTCCGTTATCTGTTTCGCAAAAAACTATTATATTATTCATCTCTTTCCTTTTTCTTTGATTAATTAATTGTTTTATATGTTAGCCTATTGTATGACTTTCAATTAGTTCTAGCATTAGTGAATCAATATCAGACTCAGAAGCGCTATATTTTTTAGCTTGTTTAGCTTGAAAAACTATATTTTCAATTTTCTTAACTTTAGTAGGAGAACCAGCTAATCCAAAACTATTATCGTCACCCTCTATATTGTTTACTCCCCACTCCTCAATCTTAAGATATTTATAATCATCTAATGGCAATACATAATTTGCGCCAGGGGCAGAATCTTCAGAAGCTGTTCTGGCGTATTTATATTTCATCACTTGTTTAGCATTTCTAGGCCTACAAGCAGGGGCAGTTGCATGAACAGTAATTAATAAAGGAAGCGATGAAGAAACAATTTCAACTCCTCTTTCTAATCTCCTTTTTATTACTATTCTTCCCGATGCTAATTCCATAATATCTTCTGCATAAGTAACTTGAGGGATATTTAATTTTTCTGCGACCTGTGGAC
>CAXYUL010000020.1:0-13899 GCA_964292095.1 uncultured Bacteroidales bacterium
ATTTCTAGTTCAAAGAATGGACGAAAAAAGTGATCGTCTAAGTTAAGATTATTGTAAGCATCAATAATATAGCTTAGGTCAATACCTTTTTTGTTAATTTCCTCTACGCTTGGTTTGCTTCTAAGGTCTACTCCATAACAGGTTTTGTTTAGTTGTGGAGGGTTTTTAGCACCACTAATGCTTCTAGGAATAAATGAAAAGCTGTAACCTTTCATGTTAGGATGTCCGTACATTTCAAATGCTTTATCTGTGCCTCTTCCTAAACTTACTGGACTTGCCTCAAAGTAGCAAGTTGAAGGATAAAGATAGATAGCTCTCATGTCGGGAAGATTAGGAGAAGGTTTAATTGGCAGCTTGTAAAGTTTAGAATGGGTATAATTTCTACATTTTATAACTTTAAGATTGCATTTTAAGCCATCTGCTTGTGGCTGTCCGTATTTTAACCAATTTTCTCCATTTGCCATATTTGCCAGTTCTCCAAGTGTCATACCATGTACAATAGGAATAGGCAGTCCGCCAACACCAGATTTGTATTTCATGTCTAAAATAGGGCCATCTACGTAAAAGCCTAGGGGGTTAGGTCTGTCTAAAACAATAAATTCTTTGTTGTCTATTGCGCAAGCTGCCATCATTTTTACCATAGTTACATAGTATGTGTAAAAACGAGTGCCAACATCTTGTAAATCAAATATTAACACATCAAAACTATCCATTACATCTTTAGCTGGTTTGCCACTTTTACCTTCGTAAAGAGATTTGATAGGAATGCCAGTTTTAGAGTCTACAGAGCTAGAAACGTGTTCGCCAGCATCTGCATCTCCCCTAAAGCCATGTTCGGGCGACATTATACAAGCTACTTTTACACCAAGTTTAAGTAACGTATCTAGTACATGAGTTTCTGGTCCAACCATACCAGTTTGATTAGATAATATACATACTCTTTTTCCTTTTAAAATAGGAAGATATGAATTTATATCCTCTGCTCCAACAAGTATATCTTTAGCATATTTTATTTTTTCTTCACCAGGAAAGCTGGCAATTTTATTTGAGGCTTTAGAGTTAGCATTAATGGCTGGAGCTCCAAAACTACCTTTAATATTAATATCTAATTTTTCATTTTGCGCATATGAACTTTCTTGAGAGCAAAATATTAAAGCTAAAGCTAATAGTAGTTTTTTTGTCATTGTGTTAATTATTATTCATTTCTTTTATATCTATAGAGTCGCTACTGTCTCCAATTAGATATTTACAGAAGTGATCGGCCAATCTCCAGAAAAAATACTCTTGCATGTTGCCAAAGCTGTGTCTTTGTCCTGGAAGAACTAACATCTCAAATCTTTTGTTCGCTCTAATTAGTGCGTCAACAACTCTTATTGTATTGCCTGGGTGTACGTTATTATCAATATCGCCAGTTATAAGTAGTAAGTTCCCTTTTAATCTGTTTGCAATTTCTTGATTAGTACTAATGTTATATTTAAATGTTGTATCACCTTTTTCAGATATCTCTTCTAAAATGCCATGGTGTTGTTCGCTCCACCATCTGTTATAGATATTGTTATCGTGGTTACCGGCACATGATACTGCTGCCTTAAAGAAATCGGGGTATTTTAAAATTGCAGCCGTAGACATAAACCCTCCGCCAGAGTGGCCGTGTATTCCAACTGTATTTCCATCAATAAATTTATATTTTGCTGCAAGTTGTTGAATAGTAACTTTTTTATCTTCTAATCCGTAGTCTCTTAGATTGCCGTATCCAAAGTTATGGTACCATTTAGACCTATTTGGATGGCCACCACGATTACCAACAGTAACAACAATAAAGCCTAATTGAGCTAGGCGGTCTGTTCTATCCATTCCCTTGCTCCAAGAACTATTATTTGCCTCTGTTTGTGGGCCTGGGTATACGTATTCTATTATTGGATAACGTTTTGTAGAGTCAAAATCAAAAGGTTTGTACATAACTCCATATAAATTTGTAATACCGTCTCCTGCTTTTACTTTAAAAATTTCTGGGAATTTATAGCCTGCTGCAAAAAGAGAACTTAAATCTGCTTCTTCTAAATCTAGAATCTTTTTACCATTTGCATCTATTAGAGATGATTTTGGAGTGCAATCTACTCTAGAGAAGTTATTTACAAAATATTTAGCATCGTCGCTAACATTTTGCTGAGTGTCGTAGTCGCCTTTGGTTAAAAGTCTTAAATTACTTCCGTCAAAATTTACACTATATAAGTGGCTGTAGTAAGGATTTTCTGTTTTATCCATTCCGCAAGCCGTAAATAATATATTTTTTTTGGCTTGGTCTATGGCAAGTACATCAGAAACATGGTACTCTCCACTAGTTATTCTATTTTTTAATTTTCCATCGGCAGTGTATAAGTATAAATGAGCCCATCCATCTCTTTCAGACCATTGGATTAGCTCTTTCCCCTCTGATACTAGGTGAAGTTGGCGTGATTCTATGTAAGTGTTAAGACGTTCTTCTATAATAACTTTATTGGTATCTGAGTTTACATTTACAGCGCAAATATCTACTCGTTTAAGATCTCTGCTTGTTCTATTAAAATAGAATATATCATTGTTGCCTAACCAAATGCTAGGATTATATTTTTCGTAGACATCTCTATTTTTACTAGGAGTGCTAAGAATATCAATCGATTGATCTTTAAAGGCATCTGTCTTTATAACTCTAGATGTTTTACTAGTAAAATCAAATAGATATAGATGTTCTTTTGGGCCTGGTTCGCCAGGCATTTGGTATTTGTATGTTTCTAGTTTTGGACGAGGATTAGCTAGAACATCTATTACCCATAAGTCTTTTACTTTACTTCTATCTGAACGAACAATTGCAAAGTGCTTAGAATCTGAGCTCCATAAAGCATAGCAAGATTTGCGTTTTTCTAGATCTTCTTTAGTTGCGTATGGATCCGAATTTCCTCCTCCGTATGGGAAATCTTTTGTGCCATCTTTGGTTAATTGAAATTCTACAACAGTTGAGTCTTTTTCATCTTTTACAAGTTTTTTTACATTTTCTATATCCATGTAGTAGATATTAAAATTTTTGCAGAAAATGGCAAATTTGCCGTCAGGAGATATATTAGCCCAAGATGGATAGTCTTTTTCTTTTTCTTGTTCGCTTATGTTGCTAAGAGTTTTGCTAGCTATATCCCATTTAAAGCGAAATACTTGTCTTTCTTTTTTATTAGACGATTTTTTATCTTTTTTCTCGTCAACCTTATCATCTTTTTTATCTACCATCTTAGATGTTCTAATTTCAAAAATAAAGTATTTATCATCTTTAAGTTCTAAACATTCTATTGGAAGATGCTGAGCATCAAATGGTTCTTGGCTTATAAGGGAAATCTGAGATGCAAGGTTTGCCATATCCCATATTTCTTGTTTGCTTCCCAAAAGTGGATCTACAATGTAATATTTTACTCCGTTAGTGGTTTTATAGCTATACCAAAATTTATCTGAGTTTTTAAACCAATTAGGATTAACACTGGTAGAAAATACCATATTAGATATTTTCTTTGCAGAGAATCTCTCTGCTTGTTCATAATTTGCTTTAGTAATTGGAGCTTGCTGAGCGGCTAAGCTCGTACTCAGCAGCAAAAAAAGGCCAATAAATAAATTCTTCATATTTAAAATTGTTTTAGGTTGTTAATTATTTGCTTAATTGTTCTCAAATTATTGTATTTTGTTATTTAGTCCATTCAGCTACTTCCATGTCCGATAATTTACCATTCTCTATTTTAAATCTAAGGGCTGTTCTAAGAGTGTGAAATCCTTGTATTCCTGCAGCTCCAGGGTTTATGCAAATCATATTTAATTGCTTGTCATTAATAATCTTAAGTATATGAGAGTGACCGCAGATAAATATGTCGGGAAGATGAGCATTAATGAGCTGATAGGCTTTATAATCCCACCTGCCTGGATAGCCTCCAATGTGCATCATTAGAACTTTCATGCCCTCTATTGTAAAAAACTGGGTATAGGGCTGGCACAAGCGAATTTTGTAATCGTCGCAATTTCCGTGCACCCCAACTAGTGGCTTAAAAGCTGCAATTTCATCTACTGTTTCTATGTTCCCAAAATCACCAGCATGCCAAATTGTATCTACGGGACTAAGAAAATCTTTTAATTTTTGGTCGAAGAAGCAATGAGTATCCGAAATTAATCCTATGTATGCCATTTAATTTAAAGTTTAATTATAATTTTTTTCTTATATAAGTACATTGCCATTAATGTAAAGATTATCACATAGATAAGTGCAAAAATTAATGACGATACATTATTGTTGTCGCCAACAATAACTACGCAAATATTATTATAAAACCAAGAAAGTGCGCTATATGTTTTTTCTTGAGTACTGCCATCTGCCTCTATAGTAAGTACGGTCCATTTTATTACTCTTCCAAGAGTTTTAGCAAATAAGCCAGCCATTACAAATGCAAATAAAGGGTTCATACCCAGTGCTTTAAATGGTGTAAATATTTTTTCTTTACCCTTAATGTCTATAAAATAAATAAAGAATGCTAGCATTATGGTGCTCCAGCCACCAGCGTAAAGTACGTAAGATCCTGTCCAAAGAGCCTTGCATATTGGTAAAAAGTTTCCCCAAATTATTCCAAGTGCCAAGCAAATAAGTCCTATGGTATATAACTGAGCAACAACGTCAATTTTAGTTTCGCTAGTCCTAATTTTATTTCCTAACAAGAAACCTAATAATACTGTGCAGCTTCCCGACAAAGAACCTAGAAGTCCTTCTGGGTCGAATGGCTGCCCATAGCCACTGTATACATGGGATTCGCCAATTAAGGCAATATCAATTGCTCCAGATCCCTGACCAGTAAGTGAAAATGCACCAGCAGCACCATTAACAAGCTCTGCAGAATGATCACCTATAAAGTATAAAATTAGCCAGTGTAAGAACATTAGGGCTAGCATAGCTGGAATAATTTTTTTAGGCTTTCTAAGCCACAGAGCAATTAAACCACCTAGTACATAGCACATAGCAATTCTTTGTAGTACCCCAAAAATTCTAATATGGCTTAAGTATTCTATATAGTTTTGCCCAAAACTAAGTTCTGGATTAGGGTTAAGAGGATAGAAAGGAAAGGCATTTAGTCCAAGTCCAACTAAAAATATAAGTATACCTCTTTTAACTAATTTACTAACACTCTCTGCGTTAAGCATCTCGTTATATTTAGAAAAAGAGAATGCCATTGCTGCTCCAACAACAAAGAGAAAAAATGGGAATACTAAATCGGTTGGAGTACATCCAACCCAGGCTGCGTGTTTTAAAGGAGGAAAAATATGCCCCCAAGATCCGGGGTTATTAACTAGAATCATTCCAGCCACTGTCATGCCTCTAAGTACATCTAGGGCAATATATCGGTTAGATTTTGTATTGGACATTATAGTAAATTTTAATTTACAAATATAAGCAGAATATTTGTAAAGTTTAGCTTAAATACGTAGGTTTGTGCTACGATTAAATCAAATATTATAAACAGATAATAGAATAAATGGAGTTATTTTATAGTAAAACTATTGTAAACTTAAAAGGTGAAAGCATTGGAGATTTAGAGCCTGAAATTGGGAATTTCTGTATTTTAGATAGTGCAGAAAGTGTGCATTGTACTAGAGTGTTAAGACATTCTGATGGAGATATTATAAATATAATAGATGGGAGAGGAAATATGCTAGAATGTAGGCTTGTACTAGGGAAAAAAGAACAGAGGGCAGAGATATTATCTATAAAAAGCAATTTTGGTGATCATAATTATTTTTTAACAATGGCTGTTTGCCCAACAAAAAATATAGATAGGTATGAGTGGTTTTTAGAAAAAGTAACAGAAATTGGAGCAGATGAGTTTGTGCCTGTTATTGGAGAACATTCTCAGAGGAGAAGACTTAATACAGAACGTTTAGAGAAGATACTTATTTCTGCAAGCAAGCAATCTTTAAAGGCTTTTGTCCCCAAATTAAAAGGGGATATCTCTGTGTTAGATTTTATTAAAGATTGTAAAGCTAACATAAAACTAATAGCTCATTGTAATGGAGATAATAGATGTGCTATTTGGGATGCTTTAAATAATAAAAAGGTATTGCCAGAAATTGATAATGCGTTAAATACTGTATCAGATAAAGAGTCAATTGCAATTTTAATTGGCCCAGAGGGGGATTTCTCTAATACAGAAATTAATTATGCACGTGAGAGAGGCTTTATAGCTGTACATTTAGGTGAGTCTAGATTAAGAACAGAAACTGCCGCTATGTTAGCAGCAAGTTCTGTTTATATGATAAAGCACAAATAGGATATTAGCTTTATGGTAGCGTAATAAATTCGCTTTGCCCAAAGGCTGGCTCTAGTTGATCGAACCATGTAGCTTTAGGGTCATATTTAGCAAAAAAAGGAATATCTATAAGTTTTGGGTTTTTTGCCTGAAGGAATCTAAGAACAAACACTTTTTCTCCATTTACACTTGTTATTCCTAGTATCTGAATTTTACCAGCAGAAGCACTCATACTTGGACCTCTTACTGTTCTGCATACTCCGCTAACATGACTATAAGCATCTTTGTAGATTCTCCAACATTTTTCTAAAGGAAGCTCAAAATACTTTTTAGAACCAGTATCTCTGGCAATAAACATATAGTATGGTATCATACCTAAATCTACTTGTTGTCTCCACATGGTACTCCAAATGCGAGGGTCATCATTTATATTTTTTAATAGGGGAGATTGTGTTCTTATTTGTGCCCCAGTAGCAAGAATAGCCTTAATTGCCTTATGAGCAATTGGTGTAGAAAATTCTGTATAATGATTAAAATGGGCTTGAATAGCTAAACTTCTTCCACTATCTACTATCTTTTTAAATAAATCTAAAACTTGAGCACTGTCGTTATCGCTTATATATCTGTAAGGCCAATAACTTAAAGATTTAGTTCCAATTCTAATTGTTCTAATTTGAGGAAATCTATCAGAGATTAAAGGTAGAATATAATCTTCTAATATGCTAGCTTTCATTGTCATTGGGTCGCCACCTGTAAATAGAACATCTGTTACATTTTTATGAGAATCTAAATATTGATATAGGAGTTCTGCTTCTTTCATGTGAAATTTAAGTTCGCTCATACCAGAAAATTGTGGCCATCTAAAACAGAAGCTACAATAAGCGTGGCAAGTTTGCCCCTGCGAAGGAAAAAATAAAACTGTTTCTCTGTACTTATGTTGAACTCCTTTTAATTTTATTTCACCTAGCATTGGAATATTATATTCTTGGTCTGCAGGGTTGGGATTTAGGTTTAGTCTAATTTTAGTAATTAGCTTATCAATAGTTTCTTTTGGCGAATTTGAATCTATTAGTTTTTTAAGTTCGTTATATTGTGCGCTGCTAATCATTTCCTTTTTTGGAAATGTGAGAGTAAAGATAGGACAATTCTGGGGCTCAGCCCAGTTTATAAGATTATCAACTACATAATTGTTGGTTTTAAATGGGAGAACCTTCCCGACAATTTCTATAGCCTCAATCTGGGTTTTGTCTAATTTGCCTATTTGTTCTATTTCTTTAAAATTGTGTAGAGTGTAAGATTTGTATTGCATATATTAGAACTTTTATAATTTAGAGCACAATATAGGCAAAATAAATAAATATTTGTTTAACTTTGCCTAAACTAATAAAAAAAAGTATTATGATTAACACAAATTTTTTTAAACACAGCGGTAAGTATGTTGCAGCATCTGCCGTGGCACTCTTATTTTCTTTTGGTGCTTATGCCCAGAACTTGGGAGAAAACGAATTAAAAGAAATTAAATCTAGTTTAGTAATGGATGCAAACACTAGAGCTTTGCAAAATATGCTTACTAATGATAAGGATATTAAAAGTAAAACACTAAACAGAGAAATTCAAAACAAAACAGATCACTTCTTTAAATACAAAGTTAATGTTAAAGGCATTACTAATCAGTATAGTAGCGGTAGGTGCTGGATGTTTACATCTATGAATGTTCTTAGACCAGCTGTTATGGAAAAATATAAACTATCTAGCTTTGATTTCTCGCACAACTACACTTATTTTTGGGATATATTTGAAAAGTCTAATTTATTTTTAGAAAATATAATTGCAACAGCCTTTAAAGATATAGATGATAGAGAAGTTGTTACTTTTCTTCAATCTCCCGTTGGAGATGGTGGTGTATGGAATTTATTTTATAATGTAGCAGAAAAATATGGAGTTGTTCCTGCCGAAGTTATGCCTGAGACAGAACATTCTAATAATACTGGGCAATTAATTGGTGTTATTAATCACAGACTTAGAACAGGTGCTTATCAGATTAGAGAAATAGCTGCTTCTTTTACTGCTAAAAAAGATAAAAAAGGAAATTTATCTAAAGCACTAGCATTAGAGGCCGAAAAATCTTTTAAACAAGAAAAAATGAGTGTTCTAAAAGATGTTTATAAAGTTTTATCTGTTTGTCTTGGCGTTCCTCCTACTCAATTTACTTGGAGATACAAAACTTCTGATGGAAAGCTAGAAACGTTAAATTCAACTCCTTTAGATTTTTATAAAGGTATTATTCCTAGTGATTATAATCCAAAGAATTATATAATGATAATGAATGACCCAACTAGAGAGTATTATAAAGTTTATGAGCTTAAGAACTATAAGAATACTGTAGAGGGTATTAATTGGGTTTATTTAAATTTACCAAACGAAGATATAAAATTATCTGCACTGGAGTCTATTAAAAATAATGAGCCAATGTATTCTTCTTGTGATGTTGGGAAACAATATAATGGTAAAACAGGTATTATGGATCCTAAAATGTATGATTATGAGTCTTTATTTGGTATCAAATTAAATATGGATAAAAAAGCAAGAATACTTACTAGACAAAGTGCATCAGCTCATGCTATGACAATTGTATCTTGTGATACAGACGAAAACGATAAACCTGTTAAATGGGAGTTTGAAAATAGCTGGGGGGCAAGTGCTGGGCATAATGGCTATTTAACATTTACAGATGATTGGTTTAGTGAGTATATGTTTAGGATAGTTATTAATAAAAAGTATTTGTCTGATAAAGCTAAAAAGGCTTTAGAGGATAAACCTATAATGTTACCAGTTTGGGATTATATGTTCTAATTAGCAGATGAATTGCAGGCTTAGTGCAATTGCAAAATAGACTATAAGTAAAATTAATAATAAGATAGGGTGTAACTAATTAGCTAATAAGCTTTTGTTACACCCTATTAATATGCTTGTAATTAGGAATAATAATTTACAATATTATTATTCTCTTATTATTTCTATCTCGTTGCGTAATCCTACTTTTATAATTTGAGAAGGTTTATGTGTTGCTCCCTCTTCAAAATCTGGATCAACAGCAAAATCAACTCCATCAAAAATTTCGTCTGAAATATCTTCGTAATGTGTAGCAGATGGCTCACCAGAAATATTAGCTGAAGTAGAAACTATTGGTCGGCGAAAGCGAGTTATTAGCTTTTGGCAAAACTCATTTACTGGAACACGTATGCCTATTGTTCCATCTGGGGCAATAACATTTTTAGCTAGTCCCATTGCGCCAGGATAGATTATAGTCATTGGTTTGTCATTTACCTCTATAAGAGAAATAGCAATTTCTGGTATTTCTTTTACGTACTTGCATACCATGTCAGAGTTGGCGGCGAGTATAATTAGGCTCTTTGAGTCTTCTCTTTTTTTTAGCTTGTAGAGCTTTTCTACTGCTTGAGCATTTGTTGCGTCGCAACCAAGACCCCAAACGGTGTCTGTAGGATAAAGGATTATTCCACCCTCTTTTAGTACCTTAATGGCTGCTTCAATTTGCGAATTCATTAGTGGATTCTGTAAAATTAAATTTATTTAGTTAAATTGATATTATCTATGCTTTATGACAAAGATTCTTTGCAAATATTATATTTTTTTTTCAAATCTTCAAAATAAAGCGAGCTTAATTCTTTTGAGTTTTGCTTTAAATATATTCTTTGTAAAGTTTGTATATATTTTCTATTACTTTTTGTTCTTTAAAATTTTCTGCAAATGTTATACCCTGCTCTATTGCTGTAGAACGAACTGTGGGTGAGCTTAGTATCATGTTTACTTGCTCACTTATCTCTTCTGGAATATTGGGATTAACATAAAAAGCTGCATCTCCTCCTGCCTCTGGCATTGAGGATAGATTTGATGTTATAACAGGAACTCCAACTGTAAGTCCTTCTAAAACTGGTATCCCAAATCCTTCAAAAAAGGAAACGTATGTTAATGCAATTGCTTGTGAGTAAATTGCAGGAAAATCTGCGAAAGATGCGTTTGATATTATTCTAACTCTGTTTTGGAGCTTTAATTCATTAATGGCAGCATTTACTTCATTTATGTATGAGCTTGTGCGTCCTAATGCAACAAGGTGTACGTGTTCTGGTAATTTGTGCAGAGCTTTAATTACTCCCACTAGGTTCTTCCTTTCTTCTATTGTGCCTACATTTAAAATATAATTGTCGGGAAGATTATATTTATTTTTTACTGCGTCTTTTTGTTCTTGGCTAGGCGAATTGTAGAATATTTTATCGCAACCTTGGTAAATAATTTCTATTTTATTTGCGGGGGCGTCTAGAAAGTTAATTAAATCGTCGGCAGTTTGTTTGCTTATGGCTATAATTTTATCTGCCCTTTTGCAAGCTGCCCTAAATTTTTGTTCGTATATCTTGCGGTCTATTGTTTTATAGAAATGAGGGTAGCGGAGAAAGATAACGTCGTGCATTGTTACAATTTGTGGGCAAGTGATTTTTGATGCAGGAAGTTCTCCACTTAATCCATGAAATAAATCTATTTTATCTTTTTTTAAGTTAGAGTTTATACTATTGCTCCTCCAAAAAGATGATGGTAGAATTTTATTAATTCCACTAGGTTTAACTATTTGAATATTCTCTTTGTCCACAAATGTTAGCCTCTTGTTTGATGGGTCAAAGGGAGGAGTGTATAAATAGTATTTGTTGTAAGGATGAAAATAACTAAGTCCTTCTATTAAAGAGCGGCTGTAGTTACCAAGACCAGAAAAATTTAAAAAGGCCCGTTTTGCGTCAAATCCTATATTTGCCATTGTGTTTTAGTTTAGATAATTAATTCTGCTTTTATTGGATAGTGGTCTGATAATTTTATTTTTTGTGTTTTGTGTGTTGTGCTGCTAAATTCTTTTGGGTAAAGAATGTAGTCTATTCTAAGCACTGGCCATAGGTGGGTAAATGTTCCTCCAAAGCCTTTGCCAGATTCTTTAAAACTGTTTTTTCTGTTTTGAGAAAGTTTATGGTAGGTATAAGACATTGGCGTATCGTTAAAATCTCCACAAATAATTGCAGGGAAAGAGCTGCTTTTAATGTTGTCTAGTATCTTATTTACTTGGTCAGATCTCCTTATAAATGTGCCCAACATTTTTTCGTGTACAACTTTTATATCATTTTTAAGTTCATCGCTTTTTATTCCAGAGTTTCTACTTAATTTCTTTACTAGGCCTGTAAAAGAAACGTTGTATGATTCTAAGTGATTGTTGTATATCCTTATAACTCTATCGTAGTGGTTTATATCTGTGTAGATTGATAAATTTGTGCTTTTTTTAAAGCTGATAGTTCCTTTGTTTACTATTGGAAATTTACTCAATGTTAGATTGCCAAAGAGTTTGCCGCTCTTTGTTTTAAAAAGATGGTAGTATCTGTATTTATATATAGATAAAGTTGTATCTGCTTGAAGGTAAGTGTCTGCAAAAAATTCTTGAAAGCAAATAATATCGGGTATGTCCTCTTTTATATGTGATTTTACTTTATCTCTGCATTCGTTTCTTGTTAACTTTTCTTTTGATGAATTAAATGTTCCAACGTTATAGCTTTCTATACTTAATTTAATTCCTTCTTTATTAGGGCTTTCGTCGTTGCCTATTTTAAAGAAAAGCTCGGTATATAGTAGGGCTGGAAGTATTACAACTAAGGGAATCCATATAGATTTACTACCTTTTATGAGAGCAATTAGAAATAGGCTTATGTTTAATCCTAGTAGCGGAATAAAAAATAGTCCAAAAAAAAGGGGTAAGCCAAATTTAGATGGATTGATGTATATTGCAGCATAAGAAAGTGCCATAGATATAGCTGCTATTATTAGGATGATTCTAAATGTGATCCCAAAAAATAGATATCGCCGCCTTCCGTCTTTTTTCTTTCTTCGCTTTGTCATCGTTAGACTTGTATAAAAAAATAAGTCTTTATTAGTAATACATTCTGTTGTTCTTTTTCCAATATCTTATTAAGAAAAATCCAAATATCATTCCTCCTAAGTGGGCAAAATGGGCTATATTACTTCCTGTGTTTGTTAGGCCTAATACAAGTTCTAAACCACCAAATATTAGAACAAAGTATTTAGCTTTTAGAGCAACAGGAGGAATAATAAGTTGCATTACATTGTTAGGGAATAACATTCCATACGCTAGTAGTAAACCGTAAATTGCTCCAGATGCCCCAACGGTTGGCGTCATAAGAATTTGGTTTATCTTTGCACTAGCCATAATATTGCCACTTTCTAGTGCACCTTGTAATGAGGAAACTTCTAAGTAGATAACGCCGTTGTGTATTAAAGCTGCACCAATTCCTGTTACCAAATAATAGAAAAGAAATTTTTGTGAGCCCCAAACACGTTCTAGAACGCAGCCAAATATATATAGAGTGTACATATTAAAGAAAATATGAGCAAATCCACCATGCATAAACATGTGAGTTACTAGCTGATATGGCTTAAAAAACTGTGAGCCAAAATAAAAAAGAGAAAACTTTTCGTACATAAAGTCTCCTATTATTTGAGTGGCAACAAACATTATTAAATTAATAATAATGAGATTTTTTACTACAGGTGGGGTCTCTGAGAGAAATCCTCTATTTTGGTTTAAAAACATATCTGTTTGTAGTTATTTTAATTTTATTTTATAGTTTTTTTAATAATTCTTCTAGAGAAATAATTGTCATACATTTTTCTCCAGTTGGCGAAATCTGGGGCTCTTTGCAAGCAAATAAGGAGTCAATAATTATTTGAGCCTCTGTGTTATTTATAGTTGTTGCACTTATCGCCGCCGATTTAACCAACTTAAGAGCTAAGTTGGCCTTTAAATCTTGCTCAAAATCTCTGCCAAAATCTTTTAGTGTAACTAGCAGATTGTCTACGAGTTCTTCTATAGCAATGCTCTCGCCCTTTAAAATAGCAGGAGTTCCATACATTACAATACAATTTTCTCCAAATGCTCTAATATCAAAGCCTAAAGATTTAAGTTTTTGACTTTCGCTAGTTAATAATATAAAAGAATCGTGGTCTAAATCCAGTGTCTGTGGATATAAATTCTCTTGAATATCAACGGATTGAGTATTTATTTTCTCTAAATATCTCTCATATAAAACACGTTCTTTTGCCCTGCATATATCAACAAGCAAAAGCCCAGATCTAACAGGGGTAACAATATATCTCCCTTTTAAAATAAAAAGCGACCTTCTATCTGAACTTTCATCATTTATTGCGCTATTCTCACCGTCTATGCTGCTATAATATTTTATTTCTTTTTCTTCCTTCCCTATATAATTACTCTCTCCCTGGTGCTCAAAAAAAGCATCATCTTGTGAGGGAAATTCACTTTTCCACTCGCTAGAAGAATTCCATTTGGGATGAATAATATTTTTTTCTTCTTCAAAAGGGTTGAAAAGTGGGTCGTAGTCAATTTTAGGGGCCTTAGGAATGTAAAAATTATTGGGGGCAATAGGAATTTCTGGAACTCCTTCCATATCAAAATCAATTGCAGGAGCAAAAGCATTTTCTCCTATCGACTCTTTTACTGCTGCATTTAGGA
>CAXYUL010000021.1:0-13562 GCA_964292095.1 uncultured Bacteroidales bacterium
AAACAATCTTATTGATGAGAAGATTAAGGTAGTAACCATTACTTATTCTGATGTTCAATTTAATGAGGGTAATTTTTTCTATCAGGGGACAACTGTTGCTCCGTATTTTGGCTCTCTTTATAACAATTTTACCTTTAAGAATTTATCTATAGGATTTAATATTATTTATAGATTTGGACATAAAAAGAGGGCTCCTGTGGGTGATCAAATTGAGCATGCACTTATGAATGATAAGATGATTCATAAATCATATTCTAATTATTGGAAAAAACCTGGTGACGAGGCGCATACTAATGTTCCTAGGTTTGATGCTTATTCAAATTATATGATGCCTTATTACTTCCCTTTTTATACAATGGCTGATATAAATGTGCTTGATGCTTCTTATGCAAAGCTTAAAGATATTAATATAGATTACAGTTTTCCAAAGAGATGGGTAAATAAAATTGGTTTAGCTTCATTAGATATAAGATTACAGTTAAAAAATATGCTCACAGTTGTTGCCAATGATTGGGGAGTAGATCCAGAATCTGTAGAAAGGTCTATGGAGTATGGTTTAGAGAGTACTCGTTTAGGCTTTACCGAACCCAAAACAGTAATTTTAGGAATTAAGTTGTCGTTTTAATTAAAACTTTAAATATGAGAAGAATAGTATATATATTGATAAGTTGCTGCATCCTTTTTGTTTCTTGTAAGAACTTTTTAGATGTAACACCAACAGGAATGGTTGTGCCAGAAACTGTAACGCATTATGATCAGATGTTAAATAATATTTGGGAGGGTTGTTTAAACGAAGCAATTTATATGGATCCCGACATATATACCTTGCAGCCAAAACTAAGTTATATGTGGCCAGATAAAACTATTGAAGGAGAAGAGGATGATGCTGTTTATTCAGCTTCCTATGCTAATATTTATGTAGCAAATACGATTTTAGATAATATTGATAAGGCAAATATTGAGAATAACCCAGAACAGTTGAGGACTAGGGTAAAACGAGATGCCTTAGCTGAAAGAGCTGTAAACTATTTTATTTTAGTAAATACTTATGCACCAGCATATAATGGTAAAACTTCTGTAACAGACTTAACAATTCCTATTAAGCAGAATACAGATTTACACGAACTACCATCAAATGCTACGGTTAAACAAGTATATGATTATTTGCTTAAAGATTTGTTGCAAGCATATTAGTTATTAGATGATAATATAATACCTCAATATAATGTAAGGGCATCTAAACTTGGAATTAAGGGGTTATTATCTAAGGTTTATCTCTATATGGGCGATTTTAATAACTCGCTAAAATATGCAGAGGAATTTTTAAAAGACTATACTTATTTGTTAGATTATAATTCAATAGCAAGTAAAGATTTACCAGTTGCCGGTTATATGTCTAAGGAAAATGTTTGGCTTAGAACTTTTAAACCATTAAAATATTTTTTTAGCCTATCATATTCTAACGATTTATTGGCATTATACAACAAAGAAGAGGATTTGCGCATAAAATTTTATGGCCAAGAGAATCCTTCGCTACCAGAGGGTATGTTAGAATATAATTTTAGGGCGGTTGAAACAAATATGTTAATTTCTACTCCCGACATATTACTCATAAGGGCAGAATGTTATGCACAAGCTGGTAATTTACAAAAAGCAATGCAAGATTTAGATTTAATAAGGAAAAACAGAATAAAATCAGAATCATTTAAGGCATACTATCCTAGCAATGTTCCAAAAACAAAAGGAGAAGCTTTAGAGCTTATATCGCAGGAAAGACGCAGAGAAACTGCTTTTTCTGGAATGAATTTATGGGATCAGAAGAGATATCATGCCCAGGGAAGAATTGTTAAAACTTTTACAAGAGATATTATGGGTAAAGAATACGTATTGGCTCCAGGAAGTACAAAATACTATCAAGATATAGCAGTATCAGTTATGAGAAAAAATCCAAATATTAAAAACAATAAATAAAGATTATTATGTTAAAAAAATCATTAAAATTAATGCTTGTAGGTGTAAGTTTACTATTAGTTGTATCGTGTGCTAATACTAACAAGCTAGAAATTAGGGGAGTTATAAAAAATGCCCCAAATATTACCACTGTTTATTTAGAGCAATTTCTAGTTGGAGGGGTAATGGATAGTTGTATTGTTAGCGATGGAAAATTTAAATTTGAGATAGAAGACTTTAGTAATAAATTAGCAAGTTTAAAAATTGGTTCTCTCTCTGCAGATATTCTTTTGCTGGCAGATAAGTTAGATGTGCTTGTAGATGGAGATAAAATAGAGATAAAGGGTAATAGTCTTAATAATCAGCTTGTTGCTATGAGTGATCAACTATCTAAACTAGGGGAATGGTATTATAAAAGTGAAGAAGAATTTTCTAAAATAGAAGACAAAGACGCTCAAAGAATTAAAATGGAATCTCTAATGAATGAGTATAATGATAAAGAGCAAGCCATTGTTGGTAAATATTTAGAAAATAACAAAGATAATCCTCTTGGATATTATGCAGCAACAATTGCCTTTTCTAAGGCAGATCTAGCCCAGATGGATTCGATAATTAAAATACTAGGTCCGCAAGCAGAGATGTTTAAACCATTTTTATTCTTTAGAGAAAATGCCCTAAATAGAGATAAATCTAGTGTAGGTGGAATGTTTATAGATGTTAGTGGCGTTAGCCCACAAGGCGATTCTGTAAAACTTTCCGATTTTGTTGGCAAGGGAAAATATGTTATAGTTGATTTTTGGGCATCTTGGTGTTCTCCATGTAAGGAGGCTATTCCAAGCTTAAAGAAGCTTTATATGGAGTATAAGGATAAAGGATTAGATTTAGTTGGCATATATGTTTTTGATAAACAAGAAAATTATGCTGCAGTAGCTAAACAATTAGAAATTACTTGGCCGCAGATATGTGATTATTCAAAAGAGCAGTCTGTAGCTAAAGCCTATGGTGTTGAGGCTATTCCTCAAATAATTTTATTTGCTCCAGATGGAACAATTATAGCCAAAGACCTGCATGGAAATCAAGTGAGGGAGGCAGTTGAGTCTCTTATAAAGTAGAAATATTATTAGCCTTTCTTTATTTTGTTTAAGGAGAGGCTAATATTTGTTTGCATATTGGTAAAATTTAGTCTTAAATTGATAATTTTTTCTAAGATTATTGATATAAATTTACAAAGTTCTAATTTGTTGCTACTTTAATTAATAATTTTAACATAGTTAGTTATGGATATTAGATATTTAAAGGAACACTGCTCTTGTAATTATTATCAAAAACATATTGACTCTGGCTTTACGTACCACAAAGTGGATAAGGGCTTTATTTCACATACAGATAGAACAATAAAAAATCAAATTATAATCTTATTAGAAGGACGTTTGCAAATATATTGTAACGAGTTTAACATTATATTAGAAGCAGGGAATATGCTATTTATTCATAAAAGCAGTATCTTAAGAGATATAGCTATTGATAATTGTGCATATTTAATTTTGAGTTTTGATAATATATGTCATCTATGTATAAAAACGTCTTTATCCGAACTTGCTAGTATAAAAAAAAAGCATTAAGTACACGCTTAAGCCATTAGAAATTAACAAAAAAATGCAATTGTTTTTGCTCCCATTAACAGAATTCATTAAAGATGGAGTCTGTTGTAAGCATTTGCACGATATTAAAATTGAAGAAATGTTTTGGGTGCTTAGAACTTATTATATAAAAGAAGATTTAGTTTATTTTTTATTTGCAATAATTGGACACTTATATGATTTTAGAGACATGGTACAGCAGTACTGTTTTAAAACAGTAACCGTGCAGGAACTAGCATCTTTATGTAAAATGTCTGTTGCTAATTTTAGACGAGTGTTTTTTGAAGAGTTTGGAGAGCATCCTCATATTTGGCTCCAAAAGAGGATGGTTGGCTTAATTAAATATAAGTTAGCAGATAAGGATGTCTCTCTCAAATCTATTGTATATGAACTTAACTTTTCGTCTCCGCAGCATTTTGTTAGGTATTGTAAAAGATATTTAGGTAATACACCGGGTAAAATGCGGAAAACGCTAAAATAATCTTTATTATACTATTGTTTCAAATTCTTTTAAGAAACGGACATCGTTCTCAAAGTAATGTCTTAAATCTTTTACTTGCCATTTTAACATAGCAATTCTCTCTACTCCCATTCCAAAGGCAAAACCAGAGTAAATTTTAGGATCTATTCCAGAGGCTTCTAGTACGTTAGGGTCTACCATTCCGCAGCCCATTATTTCTAGCCAACCTGTTCCCTTGCAGATATTACAACCTTTACCTTTACAAATATTGCAACTTACATCAACCTCTGCGCTAGGCTCTGTAAAAGGAAAATAAGAAGGGCGCATTCTTATTTGAGTTTCTTCTCCAAACATTTCTTTTGCAAATAAAAGTACCGCTTGCATAAGATCGGCAAAAGATACATTTTTATCTATATATAAGCCTTCTACTTGATGAAAAATGCAGTGTGCCCTAGCAGAAATTGCTTCATTTCTAAATACCCTTCCTGGACATATAATTCTAATTGGTAGAGGCATCTTTTCCATGCTTCTAACTTGAACCGAACTTGTATGAGTTCTTAGCAAAATAGGATTTTCACCTTGTGAAATAAAGAAAGTGTCTTGCATATCTCTAGCAGGATGCTCTGGAGGAAAGTTTAAAGCACCAAATACATGCCAATCATCCTCAATTTCTGGACCTTCAGAAACGGCATACCCAAATTTACTAAAAATTGAGATTATCTCTTCCTTTGTAATAGAAATTGGGTGTCTTGTACCAAGTTCAAATTTATCTCCAGGCTTTGTATAATCAAACTTTGGAGCTTGGTCATCTGAGTTTTCTTCAACCCTTTGTCTGAGCTCATCTATTTTTTCTGCAGCCTTAGTTTTTAGGATATTAAGCACCTGCCCAAACTCTTTTTTTTGTTCTGGCAATATGTCTCTAAAATCCTCAAACAGTTTGGTCACCTCTCCTTTTTTTCCTAAAAGTTTAACTCTTATTTCTTCTACTTCTTGAATCTTCTGTGCTTTTAAAAGTTCAATTTCTTTTAAAAGTTCTTCTATTTTCTGTCTCATAAGTCCAATTTTTTTTATCAAAGCGATAAATTATAAAAACTATGCAAATATACGTTACTTTTGTTATATCATTGTAATTTGTAATGCATTTTTCTAAAAATCTATTGCACTAGTTTTACTAGGTAAAAAATCATTTAAAAAAGTGTAATACTTAAGCATTGTCTTCTCCAATTTGCAAAAATGATAATTTATATTTAACTGTAATAAAAAAGACTGACTCCAAAGTATTAATCTCTTTTGAGTCAGTCTTTTTAACCTAAATTTAACCTATGAAAAAACTATTCGATATAAGAATATACAAACAGCGTGCCAAAGTTATATTTAGCTTGTCTTTTTACCAAATAACTTGTTCTCTACTAACTGGCATGGTCATACAACGAGCTCCACCACCTCCACGAGGAAGTTCGCTTCCGTCTATTGTAATAACGCAATTAGCGTAGTCATTAGCATCTTTTTTCCCATTAATAACATCCCACGCGCTAATAATCTCAAAGCCATTGTTACTTAGTTCATCTAAGGTGTGAACGTTGCGTGCATAAGATAATACCTTGCCTGGTTCTATTGCAAAGAAATTTGCGCCGCTATGCCATTGTTCCCTTTCTTGATTCCATTCATCAGCTCTTCCCCCGCAAGTTACATGATCTAAATCTAGTCCTAATTTTTTAAGTGCGTGCAAAATTGTAGGTACAGATTTTATTTTACTAACCTTCCCGTTTTCTATTGTCATGTGAACGGTTTGGTATTGATTATCACCTAAAATAAGTGGTTCGTAGGTCATACATTTCTCTTTACTTAAAAAAGTGAAAACCATATCTAGATGAATAAAAGACTCTGGTGAGTGTGGTAGTTGTTGAATAATTACATGCTTTTTACCTTCTGTTTTATTTTTACATAAACGGGATATTAGCATATCAATACCTTGAGTTGAGGTTCTATTACCATTACCTATAAGAAGAATATCTTCTCTAGCAATTAAGATATCTCCCCCCTCCATATAGATTTCAGAATTGTTAGGATTAAAATCGTGAGCATTTATTACGTTGCAGGCAAAAGATCCAGAATGTTTAAAAATAGCCTCCATAATTAAAGACTCTCTCATTCTCACTTTATTAGCCATTCTACATACTAGGGCATTGTTGCCAATTGTAACCGATGCGTCGCGAGTAAAATAAAAATTATAAAGGGGGTATAGAGCGTAGTATTCGTCTTTTAAATAAGCTGTAAGCGTATTAATTTTTGCCGGTAGCCCCTCTATTAGCACGCGGGCAAGTTCTTTAGAACTCATTTCCATTAAATCGTCGTAATAGGCAGTTGCTCCTTCTGTAACACATATTTTACCAACTAAAATCTCCCTATTCCTTTCATTATCTACTACTTGTGTTAGTAGTTTTGAAACCTGAAATGTTTTTGTGTATTTATTAAGTACGCCATGCAATTGCTCATACTCTTTTTGGGCAATTGATAAGTTTAAAATATCGCTATATAGCGCTCTTTGAGCTGTGTCGGGAGTCATATTTTCTACCTCTGCTCCCGGTGTATGTAAAATAACTCCTTGTAATTTTCCTATCTCACTTTGTACATTTAATTCTAATAGTGCCATATTATGTTATTATATTGTTATTGGAATTTGGTTAGTTCGTTTACGGCCAAATCTGTTATTATATTTTTAAAGGCTATTTCGTCTTTTGGACAAATCATTAGTACGTCATCGGTATTTACTACCATAAAATCTTGTAATCCTTTAATAACCACTAGTTTGTCTTTTTCTTTAGAGACAATCAGACTGTTATCTGTTCTATCAATTAGAGAGGTTTCTGCGTTAATCATGTTGCCTCTATCGTCTTTGTTGCTTTGTGCGTATAAACTATCCCATGTTCCAAGGTCGCTCCAGCCAAATGATGCCTCAAATACCCATGATTTGTCTGTTTTTTCCATAACGCCATAGTCTATTGATATGCCGTTGCAAGATTCGTATATACCTTTAATATAGTCGCTTTCGCTTTCTGTGTTATAGTATGGAATACCATCTTTAAATGAGCTCGCAATTTCTGGAAGGTATTTTTCTAGTTCAGATTTAATTGTTTCTAGGTTCCAAATAAATATTCCAGAATTCCATAAAAATTCGCCGCTATCTACTAGTACTTTTGCTAATTCTTTATTTGGTTTTTCTGTAAAGGTTTTAACGCTGTATATATTTTTGCCATTAATCTCTTTAGATTTAGCTTTGTTGGCCTGAATATAGCCATAGCCAGTTTCTGGTCTGCTAGGTTGTATACCTAAAGTAAATAATTCGTTGTGTCTTTCTGCATATTCTAGAGCAGAGCGTACTGTATCTAAAAATAGCTCCTCGTTCATTATTAGATGGTATGATGGGGCTACTACAACTGTGGCTTTTGGGTTCTTTTTATATAATTTATATGTTGCATACGCAATACATGGTGCTGTGTTTCTTCTGTGTGGCTCTAGTAAAATATTATCTTCTAGCATTTTAGGGAGTTGCTCTTTTACTAGGTCTTTATATGATTCTGAAGTAACAATAAGTATGTTTTGGGGAGGAACAATTTTCTCAAATCTTGCAAAAGTTTGTTGTAAAAAAGAACTACCGGTTCCCAAAATATCTAAGAACTGTTTAGGTTTAGAATTTCTACTTACTGGCCAGAATCTACTTCCTATGCCGCCAGCCATAATTATACAGAACTGATTTTCTTTACTCATAATATATATATTTTAGAAATTGCTTGTGGCAAGTTCTATAGTTTACATGTAAAAGCTAAGCATAAAAATATTTTTTACCAAGTTGGAGAAAAAGCATTCTCTATATGTTCTATCGTGTAAAAATCTCCATTAAATACTACAGAAACTATATCAAAAACAACTTCTTTGCAAAGGATGTTTCTGTGTAATTTATCATTCCATTCCCAACTTTTTAAAAAACCTCGTGCGGCAAAAAATAAGTTTTTCCTTTTTTTAGCATTGACGGCCTCAAATGGCTCTGTATTATTGGGGTATCTAAGGCTTTTAACCTCAATAAAATGTATGAATTCTTTATTCATCATAACTAAATCTAGTTCGCAATGCCCCCAATGCCAATTTCTAGTAAGCAAAACTAGGCCTTTCTGCGTTAAATACTCTAGTGCTAAATCTTCTCCCTTCTTCCCAATATCTAATGTTCCCATAGTTAAGCTACGCTTTTCATTTAGGCAAAGGTAGCAAATTTTTACAACTTTGCACTTAATGAAATTTATTAAAAAAGAACTTCCCAACAATTTTTTGTCGGGAAGTAAATTATTAAATTATTCTAGGACAATTAGTAAGTGTCCTTTGGGAAGTTTATCTCCTTCCCTTACATTTACAGACTTAACTAGTGCATCAAAAGGTGCTGATATGATATTCTGCATTTTCATTGCTTCGTAAACCATTAGCATATCACCTCTTTTTACTCTGTCGCCAGCTTTTACATTTATAGATGTAACAGAGCCGGGGATAATTGATAATATATCTTTTGGGTCTGGCTCTTTCCAAACCTGACGTTCTTGATATTTTTTAGTAAGTAGGGTTTTGTATTTCCTGCCTTGTTCGTGTATTTGAAGGACATCACTTATCTCACTTTTATTGTGAGTAGTGTGCGCTATGTTATCGGTTTCTTTATTATTATGTGTCATATCTAAATTTTATAAAAGAAAGAACTAAATAGAGCCTCATTTAGCTCCTTGCCTCAAAGGTTTAAAATGCTTTGTTTTCCCAAGGCTGCAACAGCAGCCCGTGCTGTAAGCACGTGCCTCTTCGCACGTTAGTGCGTTAAACAAGTAAAGCAAGCGTTAGCCCTGTGTGCAGCGTAGGGCCACTTGTACAAAAATAACTCTATAAAAGAAAGAACTAAATAGAGCCTCATTTAGCTCCTTGCCTCAAAGGTTTAAAATGGTGGTATCCCATGCTTCTTAGCAGGTCTCTTTAAGACCTTGTCTTTGCTAATTGTTAAGGCATGAATAATAAACTTACGAGTTTCGCTAGGTGTGATAACCGAATCTATGTAACCCTTGGCTGCCGCCACATAAGGATTAGCAAACTTATCTTTATACTCTTGCACTTTAAGTTTTCTCATCTCGTTTGGATTTTCAGCTTCCATAATTTCTTTTTTAAAGATAATGTTAGCCGCTCCCTCTGGTCCCATTACTGCTATCTCTGCAGTTGGCCACGCAAACACAAAATCTGCACGAAGGTGTCTAGAATTCATTGCAATGTATCCTCCTCCATAAGCCTTTCTTAAAATGATTGTTACTTTTGGAACTGATGCTTCTGAATAAGCATAAAGTAATTTAGCCCCATGGCGAATAACTCCTGCATGTTCTTGGTCAACTCCTGGTAAATAACCTGGCATATCCTCTAGTGTGATAATTGGAATTTCAAAAGCGTCGCAATAACGAATAAAACGAGCTGCTTTATCAGATGAATCACAATCTAATACTCCTGCTAAATAAAGAGGTTGGTTTGCAACAAATCCAACTGTTCTTCCATCCATTCTTCCATAGCCAATCACAATATTAGGAGCCCAAAGTTCTTGAATCTCAATAAACTCAGATTTGTCGGTGAGGGCGCGTATAACATCTCTTACATCGTATGGAGATGTTGGTTCTACTGGCACTACCTTTTCTATCCTAAATTTTTTATTTGGCTCTTCCGATTTTGTTATTTCTGGCTTTTGAGTGTTGTTAGAAGGAAGGTAAGAAAGGAGTTCTTTTATTTGGTTAAAACATTCTTCTTCACTTTCTGCAAAAAAGTGAGCATTTCCAGTAGTTTCGCAGTGAACTCTAGCTCCTCCTAAAGATTCCATGTCTATCTCTTCTCCCAAAACAGATTTTATAACCTCTGGACCAGTAATAAACATTTTAGAAATTTTGTCAACTACAAAAACGTAGTCTGTTAGGGCTGGAGAGTATACTGCTCCTCCTGCACATGGTCCTAAAATAACCGAAATTTGAGGAATTACACCACTAGCTAAAGTATTCCTAAAGAATATCTCACCGTAACCTGCTAGTGAATTTACGCCTTCTTGAATACGAGCTCCACCAGAATCGTTAATTCCAATAAGAGGAATTCTCATTCTTAAAGCATAATCCATTATTTTGGTAATTTTTCTTGCGTGCATAGAGCCGAGTGAACCTCCGGCTACAGTAAAATCCTGAGCATATATAGCTACTGGTTTGCCGTTTATTGTTCCAGTACCAATAACTACACCATCTCCAGCTAAGCTCTTATTCTCCATGCCAAATTCTCTGGCATCGTGCTCTATGAACATATCGTATTCATAAAAGGAATTAGAATCTAAAATTTTACTAATTCTTTCTCTTGCTGGTAATTTTCCCATTGCAATTTGCTTTGCAATAGCTTCATTACCACCACCTTGAAGAACTTTCGCGGTCCTCTCTTGGAGTTCCGTAATTTTTTTACTTAATAAACTCATATAATATTGGTTTAGAACACAAAAGTAAGATAATTTTTTAAATTGCAATGGTTGCCCAAAAAAAAATTGTACATTTGTAGTTTATCAAAAAATACACATTAATTAAAAATACACTATTTATGTCACTAACATTTAAAGACAGACACATTGGCCCTAGGGAGAGAGACTTAGAGCAAATGCTAAAAGTTCTAAATTTAAGTTCTCTAGACCAACTGGCCGAGCAGACTGTGCCCGCAAATGTACTTCTAAAAGAGGATATAAAGATATCAAAGGCTGTAAGTGAGAGTCAATATCTTGCAAATTTAAAGGAGATGGTTTCAAAAAATTTAAACTATCGTTCTTTAATAGGTATGGGTCAGTATGGAACAGGTGTATTACCTGTTATCGTAAGAAATATTTTTGAAAATCCAAGTTGGTATACTTCATATACCCCTTACCAAGCAGAGATTTCACAAGGTAGATTAGAAGCTCTTTTGGTTTTCCAAACAATGATAAGTAGCTTAACAGGTTTTCCTTTATCTAACTGTTCTATGCTAGATGATGCACAAGCTACTGCAGAGGCAATGAGAATGATGTTTGAGTTAAGAAGTAGAAATGCTGTAAAAGAGGGTAGAAATCAAGTTTTTGTTGATGAAAATATATTCCCACAGGTGCTTTCTGTTTTAAAAACTCGTGCTAAGGGCTTAGGGATAGAAATTGTGTCGGGAAGCTACTTAAATTTTGAATTTGGTCCTAAAGTTTATGGAGCAATAGTTCAATATCCTGCTGCTAATGGAGAAATTAGAGATTATGCCCAATTCTGTGAGAAAGCTCATTCAAATGATGCTTTGGTTACTGCTTATTGCGATTTATTATCT
The DNA here is from genome assembly GCA_964292095.1 of uncultured Bacteroidales bacterium. Lineage (GTDB taxonomy): Bacteria > Bacteroidota > Bacteroidia > Bacteroidales > UBA932 > Egerieousia. The sequence goes on from CAXYUL010000021.1 coordinate 11,422, forward strand.
TTAGCAATTTTAAAAGAACCTGCGGCTTGGGGAGCAGATTGTGCTGTTGGTTCGGCACAAAGATTTGGTCTTCCTATGGGATTTGGTGGACCAACTGCTGGATTTATGGCAACAAAAGAAGCATATAAGAGACAAATACCTGGTAGAATTATTGGTATTTCTGTAGATAGATTAGGAAATGAAGGTTATAGGTTAGCATTACAAACTAGAGAGCAACATATTAAGAGAGAGAAAGCTACTTCTAATGTTTGTACAGCAACAGCTTTAATGGCAACTATGAGTGGAATGTATGCAGTATATCATGGTCCACAAGGAGTTAGAGATATTGCAGAAAAAACTTATAAATATGCTAATACAATTGCAAATTTCTTAAGAGAAGCTGGCTATAAATTAGCGAGCGATAAGTTTTTTGATACAATAGAATTAGTAGGTGTTGATGCACAAGATATAAAGAAAAAGGCAGAAGCTGCAAATATAAACTTCTTCTACCCAAATTCTAATACAGTTAGAATTTCTTTTGATGAGTTAACTTGTTGCAACGAGGCTAGAAAAGTTCTAGAGATTTTTGGTGTAACAACCAATGGTTGTAGCTGTAGATCTTGCAATTTAGGAAGCTTTATGCAGAGAGAGAGTGCAATATTAACAGAGAAAGTATTTAATTCTTATCATTCAGAAACAGAGATGATGAGATATATTAAAAAATTAGAGAGAAAAGATATTTCTTTAACTCACTCTATGATTCCGCTAGGTTCATGTACAATGAAGCTAAATGCTGCAGTAGAAATGTTACCACTAAGTTGGAGCGAACTTACTAATGTTCACCCACTTGCTCCAAAAAATCAAGTTGAGGGCTATACTCAAATGTTAAAAGAGCTAGCAGATGATTTAGCAATTATTACAGGTTTTGATGCTTGTTCACTACAACCTAACTCTGGCGCAGCTGGAGAGTATGCAGGCTTATTAACAATAAAGGGTTGGTTAGCGGCTAATGGTCAATCAAATAGAAATATTATCATTATTCCAACATCTGCACACGGAACAAATCCAGCATCAGCAGCTATGGCAGGTTTTAATATTGTTCTAGTTGGATGTGATGATAAAGGAAACGTTATAGTAGATGAGCTTAGAGAAAAAGCAATTGCAAATAAAGATAATCTTGCAGGCTTAATGATTACTTACCCTTCTACACATGGAATATTTGAGGCAGAGATTAAAGAAATTATGAATATTATTCATAATAATGGAGGTAAAGTATTTATGGATGGAGCTAATATGAACGGTCAGATTGGCTTAACTAATCCAGGCTTTATTGGAGCCGATGTTTGCCACTTAAATCTTCATAAATCATTTGCTATGCCTCATGGTGGTGGTGGCCCTGGTGCTGGTCCTATCTGTTGCACAAAAGAATTAGCACCATATCTTCCAGGTCATCCACTAGATCCTAGTTGTTCTGCAGAACCAAATTCAGCTGTTAGTGCTGCTGCTTTTGGAAATCCTCTATTAGCTCCAATCACCCATGCTTATATTAAACTTTTAGGTGCCGATGGTCTAAAAAAATCTACTCAAGTAGCAATTCTTAATGCCAATTACATGGCTGTTAAGTTTGCCCCAGAGTTTTCTATCCTTTACACTGGCGAAACTGGTAGAGTAGGACACGAGTGTATAGTAGATTGCCAAAACTTTAAGAGTGAGTATGGCGTTGATGCTACCGACCTAGCTAAACGTCTTATGGACTATGGTTTCCATGCTCCAACTCTTTCTTTCCCTGTACATGAAACTCTTATGATTGAGCCAACAGAGAGTGAGTCTAAAGAGGAGATTGATAGATTTATAGAAGCTATGAAGCAAATAAAAATTGAGTGTGATATGATTAAAAATGGCCAATACGATGCTGTTGATAATCCTATTAAAAACTCACCACACCCAGCTTGCGAGCTTTGTGCCGACGAGTGGAATCACAAATACAGTAGAAAAGTTGCTGCCTACCCACTAGATTGGATTAAAGAAAACAAATTCTGGCCAGCTACAGCACGTGTAGATAATGGCTATGGAGATAGAAACTTAGTTTGCTGCTGCGCAAATTAAGAAGTGTTTTAAAATAATATTATTCTTCCCGACAAATAAATGAGTTTGTCGGGAAG
>CAXYUL010000022.1:0-13472 GCA_964292095.1 uncultured Bacteroidales bacterium
CCGATAATTGGAACTTCCATATTTCTATACCAGCTCCAATACCTAAACCATATTCAAATCTATTAATATCATCCCAAGCAACATCCTTAAGATCCTTTCCCTTAGCTATGGCATAGCCAATGTAAGGAACAAACTGAAGGTAAGGTCTAAATAGAACTAGGTCTATTCCCCATTGAAGCCCTACAGGTAGTTGGATAGAATGAGTTTTAAAATCTAGTGATAGATCTTTAATCTCAGTTCTCATACTACTTGCGGTAGAAACATACATTAGTTCTGGTTGAAGAGCAAATCCTAATGGAAGTTTAATTTTATAAAGAACGCCAGCGTGAAAGCCTGTTTTAGATTTAACAGAAGAGGCCATATCTGTTATTTTAATATCAGACATTGAGTTAAGCATAACCCCACCTTTTATTCCAAAACCTCCTTGGGCATTAGCTGTTGTGCAAATTAGGACAGCAGCCAGCAATAAAACAAAAAGCCTCTTCATAACTACTATAGTAAAGCGGTAATTTTATCAATTATTGCAGGTTTGGTGGTTGCTCCAACAGATTTATCTTTTTGAACACCATCCTTAAAGAACAATAATGTAGGTATATTTCTTATGCCATACTCTGCAGTTACATCGGCAGCATCATCAACATTACATTTAACTATTAGTACTTTGCCATCATACTCTTTAGCCAATTCGTCTACTATTGGGGCTAGCATTCTACATGGGCCACACCATGTTGCCCAAAAGTCTACTACAACGGGTTTATCACTCCCCAAAACAACTTCTTTAAAATTTTTGTCATTTACTTCTAAAGCCATAATCTTTTATTTTTAATGTGTTATTTAATATAATTTATTTTAATATTTCAAAGTAAAATTTAGAATTAGGTTGCTAAAATACTACAAAAAATTCTTTCTACCTATTTTTTTGACATTAAATAAGCTATTCCTCCACCAGCAGTCTCTTTATATAGGCTAGGTAAATCGTGCCCAGTTCTTCTCATTACCTCTATAATTGTGTCAAAACTAACCCTATGCGAGCCATCAGTCATTAACGCATACACATTTGCGTCTACGGCGCGAGCAGCTGCAAAAGCATTTCGCTCTATGCAAGGGATTTGTACTAAGCCGCGGGCTGGATCGCAAGTTAATCCCAAAAAGTGTTCCATTCCCATAGACGCTGCATATTCTATTTGCGAGGGCGTTCCTCCAAATAGCTGAACAGCTCCTCCAGAAGCCATACTACAAGCAGAGCCAATTTCGCCTTGACAGCCAACTTCTGCGCCAGAAATTGAAGCATTGGTTTTAATAATTGTTCCAATAAGGCCTGCAGTTGCTAGAGCTTTAATTATTTTTTTGTCGGTGAAACCATAACAAGTTTTGTTTAGATACATTACGGCAGGTAATACTCCGCAAGAACCACACGTAGGGGCGGTTACTATTGTTCCTCCCGATGCATTTTCTTCCGAAACGGCCAAGGCAAAAGAAAAGGTCATTGCTCTGCGTTGCATTGAGCCTTGAAATCCCTTTGCTTTTACGTAGAATGATGCAGATTTTCTTGTGAGTTTGAGTCCTCCTGGTAGCACCCCCTCGTTATCTAGGCCACGCTCTATTGAGTCCATCATAACTTTCCAAACTTCAAATAAATAATCTTCTATTCCTTTTTCTTCGTATGTAGCTACATATTCCCAAAAATTTGTACCGCCATCTTTGCACCAGTTTAGGATATCTTCCATCTTAGAATGAGGATAGATTAATTGCTTTTGTTCTCTAATTCCTGTGTCACTAATGTCGCCGCCGCCTATGCTAAAAGTAGTCCATTTATCTAATACAGTTCCATCAGCATCAAAGGCTTCAAAAAACAAGCCATTGGGGTGTTGGGGAAGAAATGTGTCGGGAAGCCAAGTAATATTGCATTTTTCTTTCCCTAGTACCTCTTCTATTGCAACATCAGTCATGTGCCCTTTGCCAGTTGAGGCTAGACTACCGTATAATGTTACATTAAATCTTTCTGCATTAACATTCTTTGCTTTAAAAATGTTAGCGGCTTTTAATGGGCCCATGGTATGGCTACTTGATGGGCCTTTGCCTATTTTGTATATTTCTTTTATTCTTTCCATAATATATATTGGGCTAATTAAGCTATAATCAGACAAAGATAATTAAATTTTTTTTACATATCTTTGCAGATTGATAAGATAAAATAATATAATCTAAAAGTAGATGAAGAATATAAGAAATTTTTGTATAATTGCTCATATAGACCATGGAAAAAGTACATTGGCAGATAGGCTGTTAGAGGCTACTAATACGCTTACTGCAAGGGAGATGGAGAATCAGGTTATAGATTCTATGGATTTGGAAAAGGAGAAGGGAATTACAATTAAGAGCCATGCTATTCAGATGGAGTATTTAAAAGGGGGAGAGAAATATATTCTTAATTTACTTGATACACCAGGTCATGTAGATTTTTCTTATGAGGTTTCTAGGGCAATTGCTTCTTGCGAGGGTGCATTGCTTATTGTAGATGCTACGCAAGGGATTCAGGCTCAGACTATTTCTAATCTATATTTGGCTTTAAATCATAATCTAGAGATTATTCCGGTTGTGAATAAAATAGATATGGATTCGGCTATGGTAGATGTTGTTAAAGATCAGATAATAGACCTAATAGGGTGTAAGGATGAGGATATTCTTTTAGCAAGTGGAAAGACAGGGCAGGGAGTGCCAGAGATTTTAGAGGCAGTGGTAAATAGAGTTCCTGCACCTAAAGGAGATGTTGATGCTCCTTTGCAAGCCTTAATTTTTGATTCTGTTTTTAATTCATTTAGAGGAATTATAGCGTATTTTAAAGTTGTAAATGGATCAATTAAAAAAGGAGATAAGGTTAAATTCTTTAATACAGGCAAAGAGTATGTTGCTGATGAGGTAGGAGTGTTAAGAATGAAGTTGTGTCCAAAAGATGAGATTTCTACAGGGGATGTTGGTTATATTATCAGTGGAATAAAGAGTGCTGTTGAGGTAAAAGTTGGTGATACTATTACAAAATGCGATAAACCTTGTGCTAAGGCTATAGAGGGCTTTGAGGAGGTTAAGCCTATGGTTTTTGCTGGAGTATATCCTGTTGAAACAGATGAATATGAAGATTTAAGGGCATCTTTAGAAAAGTTACAACTTAACGATGCTTCTTTGGTTTTTGATCCAGAGAGTTCTTTGGCTTTGGGTTTTGGTTTTAGATGTGGCTTTTTAGGTTTGTTGCACTTAGAAATTGTGCAAGAACGTTTGTTTAGAGAGTTTGATATGGATTGTATTACTACTGTACCAAACGTTTCTTATAAAGTTTACACTACACAAGGTGATGTTATAGATGTGCATAATCCATCTGGATTGCCTGCACAAACGCTTATAGATTATATAGAGGAACCATATATTAGAGCACAGGTTATTTCTAAAAGCGATTTCTTTGGCCCAATAATGAAATTGTGTTTAGATAAACGTGGAACATTAGTTAGTCAGCATTTTTTAACTAGCGAGAGGGTTGAGCTTAATTTTGATATTCCTCTTGCCGAGATTGTATTTGACTTTTACGATAAACTTAAGTCTATTTCTAAAGGCTATGCTTCTTTCGATTATCATGTTACAGAGTATAGAGAGGCAGATTTGGTTAAACTAGATATATTACTAAATGGTGAGCAAGTAGATGCTCTTTCTAGTTTAATTCATAGAGATCATGCTTACGATTTTGGAAGAAAAATGTGCGAGAAATTAAAAGAATTAATACCTCGCCAGCAGTTTGATATTGCTATTCAAGCTGCCATTGGAGCTAAAATTATCTCACGTGAAACAGTAAAGGCTGTAAGAAAAGATGTTACAGCAAAATGTTATGGTGGAGATATTTCTAGAAAGAGAAAGTTGCTAGAAAAACAGAAAAAAGGAAAGCGCAGAATGAGGCAGGTAGGTAATGTTGAGGTTCCTCAAAGTGCATTTATGGCAGTGCTAAAATTAGATTAGAGGCTGCTGTGGCAGGATTTGTATTATATGCCATATTCATTGTAATTAAAATGGTAATAGAATTAAAGAAATTTTTGTAGGGCGTGCATGGCTTACATTTGTTGTTTGCCAGTAAACTAGGGCATTAATGCTTGTGCCATGATGGTTTGTGTTGTTGCCAGACCCAAAAACAGCCAAAAATGCGTCTGACAGTTATCTCATAGCAGCACGCCCTACAATTATTTGCTAATTTTTCTTGCAGATCATAGCCAGCTCACTAGCTATGGCAGAATAATTTATGTTGGCACTCCAGTCTTTCTCCCAGCTTTGTTTAGCATTCAAGCTCATTTGGGCTTTATCTTTTGGTGGCAGTTGGGCATAGTGGCAAATGCTGTGGCATAGTTCTAAACATAGTTGAGATGGCTCGCTTAACGATTGCAGTAGATAACCAGTGCTTTTTTGCTCAAAAGTTAGTTCCCCAACTTGCTTGCCGCTACAAAAAAGCTCACTTACACCGCCAACATTAGTAGCAATTACAGCAATGCCGCATGAATAAGCCTCCATTATAGAAACAGGAATTCCCTCACTTCTACTTACCTGAACAAATAAATTATAATTATTTTCACCGTAAGATTTAAGGATAGAACTATTTGCAACACGTCCAGCAAAATTAACATTTAACCTTATACCACTTTCTTTGCAAAGGCTATTATTTGAGCTAATATCAAACATCTTTTTTACACTTTCTAGCAGAGGTCCATCGCCAAAATGTGTCCACTCAATGCTCTTGTAGCCATTGCTTTGCAGTATACTACACATATAATTATCTATACTTAATTGTTTTAGGGCGTTGGCAATTACTTCTACACGCTTAAGCTCTATAACATTAGAGCAGCTAACAATTTTTAAACAAGAACTTGGTAATGATGCCCTCTCCAAGCTATTTAGCTTCTCTAAATTTATACCTTCAAGCCCAAAAGTGCCAAGCCTAAATACTTTAATTTCGGCAGGTTGATTTTTGTAATTATTTCTAATATACTCTGCTCCATTTTCAGAGATTGGAACAGCTAAATCAATATTTTTATAAAGTTCTTCTCTATAAGGCAAATAACCTTTGGCACTCTCATAAATGTCAGACCCATGAAACCTCACAACAAATTTAATTTTATCTGCCTCTGCTTTCAACTTCTCTTTTAAAAACGGAATTAGCAATGCCGATTTATCTCCCCAATAAAAATAAGCTATACTGCTGTTTTTTAACTCTTTCTCAACTTCTAATAATACACTTTTATTAGAGAAAATGCTCTCTAGTAGCAAAGTGTAATTAAAAAATATCCAAGTTTTCCTTCCCGACAAATAAACTTTCTTGGCAAAAAACTCGCCCACCTCTAGCGCCATTCGGCGCACGATTGAGTATCGGGAAGCAAATTTTGATATAAAGAGACCTTTTACAAGGAGCTGAATTTTACTTTTATGGTTAAAAGGGAGCAAAGGAGCAGCTATCTTAATGTTGCTGAGCACTTTGCTGTCTTTATCTGTAATTATTTTTTCTCTCTCTAAATTAGATGTTTCTTTTGGTAGATAGAGAGGAAAGATTGTAATTTCTTTAAATTTTTGGGATATAAATGGCAGTTCGCCCCGCAAAAAAGTTTCGCCATTTCCGTATGGAAAAGTGTTTGTGAAGATTACAATCTTGTCCTTTAACATTGCTCTGTAGTTATATTTTAAAACAAAGATAGTATTATAAAATTCGTTTATCTACAATTTTCTTTATTTTTCCTGTAATTGGGCTTCTTGGTAATTCGCCTAAATTTAGTAAGTTAATATCAAATTTTTTAATAAATCCCATTTTTTGACCTATCTTAAGTTCTGGAACTAGTTCTTCTAATTTCTCTTTTAGTTCTATGGCGCTTTGTTTATGTTCTAATGCTTTATCACACTCTATGTCTAGGCTTATAATCATCTGATTTCCAATATCTTCTAAAACTAGCTGAAAGTTCATACTTAGTATGTCGCTTTTCTCGTTAATAGCCTTTTCAAAAACATCTAATGAGATATATGCTCCACCTAGTTTAAAATCTTCTCCAGCTCTACCTTGTAGCTTAAAACGAGGATTAGGGTCGCCACATAAACATTCTCCTTCTAACATTGCTGCCATATCGCCAATTTGGTACCTAATAATAGGCTGAAACTCTCTTCTTAGGTTTGTAATTACTACCTCTCCTGCCTCACCTGGGGCAGCAGGCTCTAATGTATCGGGATTAATAATTTCTAGTTTCTGAAAATCACTAGGTAGGTGATACTCGCCAAAGCCGCAGTGTGGGCACTGATAGCCCATAATTCCACAGTCCGAACTAGTATATGCTAGAGCTTTTATTTCCTTAACACCTAGATATTTCCTAACATGAGCTTCTGCTTCTTTACTTAGTTGCTCTCCAGCATATGCAATTAGTCTAAGATTTTCAAAAACATAATTATCTTTTTTTGCAAGATCGGCCAGAAACACAAATAATGTTGGAAGCGAAACCATTACGGTTGGTTTGTATTGCTTACACATTTTGTAAATTTCATCTGGTGCTATATTGGCAGAGATTGGTAATTGAACCGCACCTATTTTTTTAACAATTTCATGCACACCTAAGAATGATGGCCATAGGTGACCAGCTATAAATAGATTAGCAACAATATCCTCTTTTTCTACACCTAAAAGAGCAAAAGCTTCTGCCTGTTTGCTACAGAAATCTTCCCACTCATCATTCTTAAGTACAACTGTTCTTGCAACTCCAGAGGAGCCACCTGTAGAGGTTACAAATGCATCGCTAAGTTTTGATGTGAACATTGCCTTAGTAGCAGGATAAGTGTTTAAATAGAGGTCATTTCTGCTAAGGATTGGTAGTTTAGCCCATTCTTGTTCTGTCTTAGGATCATCTATGCCATTGTACTTTTTAGCATAATATTCTGATTGTTTTGCAATATTAAATATTTCTATTGAACGTTTGAATTGCTCTTCTGTTGTAATGTACTTCATATTTATTATATAATGTATTTGTGTTTTATTTTTGTATCTATAGTTTTAATATCGGCAAGATTTAGGTCTATTAATTTAAAATCAAAGGCTTTTGATAGGTTGGAGTATTTATAAGAAAATTCTGCACTTTGCTTACATAAAAACTCTATTAGAGACTGAGCATACCAATCTTTGTCTGTGTTATTAAGATCTGTAACATAAACTGTAAATTGGAAGCAGGTAACATCTCCTTCTTGTTTTTGATGAACAGTAAATAAACCACCATAATTTTTTTCTTTATCTATAGACATAAAGTGCTCTCCAATATCTGTTATCATTAAATTTGTTCCATAAAAAATTATAGCATTGTCTGCTCTACCATATACATAAATCATTTTTTCTGGCAGATTGTTATAAATATCATTTGGAATTTGTTTTTCTAGCTCTTCTTTGTTTATTAGTCCACCAGTATCGCCTGTATTATATCGTATTAGGGGTATAAATTGATCTTTAGTTACAATAATATTATTGTTAATTATTTCTATATAAGCATTATTGCTTGCTGCAAGAATCATAGGAGTAGATGTAGTTCCAAATTTCTTCTTAGATAGTTCTTTATTTTTATGGTAGTATTTTCTAAGAGCGATTGTTCCTTCCGTTTCTGCTCCCAAATCTCCAGCATCAGCACTACCATAGCCAGTCCATACGGCGTAAGGAGAATCTATTGGGTGACCAAAGCTTTGGCAAACGTGTTCTCTAAACGATTCGGTAAAATACTCTCCAACAACAGGAAAGCTAATAGTGCCAGCTTTTAATTCTATTTTATTATCTTTTAATAAAGCATTAAATAATGGAATATTAGAAGGGTTTGTAATTATTAAGATTTGAGTAAAGAATTCTTTGTAACTGTCTATTACATTTATGGCAGCCTTTAAATCTAAGCCAGGGGTTGCTATTGTTACAGGAAACCTTCCGCTTAAAGAAATATTTCTAATAGCGGTTGCAATCTGCATTCCGCCTATCCACATGCCAAAAGCTAAGCACTCTATGATTAATGTTCTTTTTTTAGAAATATTATAGTTTGCATCTAACATACTTTCTATGGATTGCATATACCCAGCCTCATCGCATGGCCTTTTGGGCCAGTAAATAGCTCCAGTTTTACTAAAGCCAGAGCTAGCTCCAATTATATGAAAATGCTCTATATCTGTTTTACGACTTAGTTCGGTAATAGGATATGATAGCAAATAATTTTGTTTATTTTGCAAAGGCAGTTTTGTAAATTCTAAAGGAATATTTTGGCTACAAAGCTCTTTTTTTAAAAACTTTGAGTAGGCAGGGATATTTTTTTTAACCTCCTCTAATAGCGTATTATGTGAAAACATAGTATAATGTTTATTTAGTCTGTTATTTTTTGAGTTTTAAATTTTTTGGAACTACTCCAATAATATGCAAGGTAAGACACTATTAGTAAGCCTATACCGCTAATAATAAGCGATATATTAGCGCTAAATATATCTGAAGTAATACTTACTATTACGTAAGAAATAGAAATTGAAGCATAGGAGAAAGACTCTAAAATAGAGAAAAATCTCCCCCTATAGTTTCCATCAACAGTTCTTAGAAAATATGTAATTATCTTAATATTAATATAATTAATAAGGCAACCATAGAGAAGCATACAAACTAGTATTATGGCGTAATATTGCAAACAAGCAGTACCTATAAAACATATGGCTACTCCAGCTATGCCTAAAGAAAGTATTTTAAGAGGTTTAATTTCTTTCTTACTTTTAGAAAGTAAAAACGCAATAATTATAGCCCCCAATGGTAACATAGCATCGGCAATTCCAAAATGAATTGCATCTAAGCCCATATTTTGTTTTATAATTATAGGTATAAGCACAACAATAACAGGAATAAATAAATTTGAACTAATAGTAATAGTTAACAATTTATAAATAAGAGGATTATTCTTAACATAACTTAATCCCTCTTTCATAACTAATAGATAATTATTGCTAATCTGCCTAATTTTAGGGCTATAGCTAATAAATAAACTTGCACCAGCAGATATAAAGAAAGAAATAGAATTAACCAAAATTGTTATACAAACTCCCCAAAGGCCAACTAAAATTCCGCCAATGGCCGCTCCTAGTATTTGGCCCAAAAAAGTTATCATTTTCATATATGACATACCTTTCTGCAGGCCAGAACTTGGAAGTAAATCTGGCAAAATTGAATTTACCGATGGGCTAAAGGGTAAATTAATGCTATTTAACAAAAAGCAAATAAGATACACTAGTGGTAGGTAGTTAAGCTCTTGATAAACAATTAAAGCTAATAATGCAGTTAATATTCCCGACAAAATATCGCAAACAACAATGATTCTCTTTTTGTTCCACTTTTCTATAAGAGGTCCAGCAAATATTCCTAAGAGTAATGATGGGAGGCTAGAAATAATGAAGAGTAAAAATAATCCATTATTATTGTTTAGAACTGCTACAAAATACCAAGCTAAGGCCATAAGGTACAGTCGATTTCCAATTTGACTAATAAATTGGCCTATCCATAATAGAATATAGTTTTTATTAAGCATATTAAATAACTCTATTTATTATATTATCAGCTTTTTCTTTACAAGAAAAAACATATTCTTTAATCTCTTTGCCCCAATCACTTTCTGCTATTACATATTCTTTAGAAACGGATGTATCTAGCAAATATTGCATTTTTATAGCATCGTTCCCCTCTAATTCATATGGATTTATACCTGCATAAAAAAAGCCGATATTCTCTAATGTTTTAACAATTAAAGGACTTTGTTCTTCTGTTAAATTTAATGACACATAGCAAACGGCAGCACCACCAACTATAGATTGCCTTAATACATTTTTTACCCTTAGCACTAAATCGTATCCAGCAGTTTTTATAGATAGATGTAATTGATTCCATTCGGTTTTAACCTTAAAGTCTATTTCAGATTCCTCTGCTTTAAAACTATAGTTCTCATCTACGTAAGCAAAAGTACGTTGTATGTTTAGCTTTTGATAAGTTCTAATAATTATGTCTTTATGTTGCTTTGGAATGTATATAATTTCTTCCTTTTTGTGTGAGCTAGGATAGAAAAAAGTTAAAACAGACTGCCTTTGTTGTTGTCCATATCTAGGAATATTGCTTTTTAAATCCGAAGGTATATAGCTTAGTTCTAGCCCAGTTTCTATGCAGCCTAGCTCTATATTTGCTTTTTGTGTAAATGGGTGCCCAGTTACAGCACTGCTGCAAGTTCCGTATAGGCCATCTATATCAGCTTGTTTTAATAGCATGGCTTTTAGTTTGTTAAATAGGCCACGTTTCCCATATTGAGGGCTTACAAAAGCTTGTCCACTTTCACATATTACAGAGTTTACATTATCTTTTAGCATACCAACATGGGCAACTATTACTCCTGTTTCGTTTACAGCCACAAAACCCTTATATATACCTTGATGCTTTCTTTCTAAAATAACATTTGGATAGTAAATACCATCTGCAGAGTATGTATAGCCAAAAACATTGTATAAGCACTGCACAAGCATTTCCATATCGCCATCATCTATTTCTTTTAGTGTTACTTTGTCTGTAGCTATAATCGGCTTGTTAGAGTTGCTATCGTTATTGTTAGCATATAATTTTTCATTAAGTTGGAGAGGAAGGGCTATGTTAATTTCAACTATTTGGCCTTCTTTTCCCATTTGAAACATTTTATATGAAGAACTTAGCTCCTTTATTAGTTTTAGGCTTATTTCATCCCTTATGTCAGCTGTCTTTTCTATATTATAACCAAAGGGAAATCCAAGGTAATGAAAGCGTAGCGTAAAAGTACTTCTTGTAACAATTACGTCAATATTTATAGAACCATTTGCACTATTTTTAAAAGCTCCGCTTACTATGTGAGAAAATACTTCTTCTATAAGTATTTTTATGTGTAACACTTTTTCATTGTGTATTGTGCATAATTCTGCTAAATATCCAATGTAGTGTTGAATAGGTTCTATATGAAAAAGTTCGCTAGAAACTGTTATAGAGGTTAGTGCTTTTTTAAACATGTCTTCTATCTACTGTTTGTTTTATTTTACCTGTTCTTGGGTTTCTGGGCAAAGTATTGGGCGCTACAACTTTAACTATTGGAGGATTAATGCTTCCAGTTTTCATAAAAGCTAAAAATTCGTGTTTATCAATTAATAGTCTGTCGTATACCTTTTGAGCAAGAGCGGTATATTGGTCATCTTGCATTTGCTTTATAGTTTCTATTTCTAGGATAAACTGATCTTTTAAATTTTTGTTTTCTGCACTTATTACAAAATGATATGATAGTTCTTTAAAATTAGAAATTATTTGAGCTATTGAGTCTAACTGTATATTTCCACCGCCAATAATAAGTGTGTCATCTGAACGGCCAAGAAGTTCCATAAGTTTAACTTGTCTACCACAAGAGCATTTTTTAGTTAGTATCCTTCCCATATCCCCAATATCATATCTTATAAGTGGCATTAAGGTTCTGCTAAAATTGGTAACTAATATTTTGCCCTCCTGTCCGTCTGCAACAGGAATATTGGTTTGTGGGTCTACAACTTCCATAATGCAGTAGTCTTGGTGAATGTGGTGAATTGGACCACTGCATTCTTCGCATTGGAAACCTATGCAACCAGTATCGTTGCTAAGGTAGCCTGTTGACGCAAATTTTTTGGTACCTAAGACTTTTGCTATGTAGGCTTTTGCATCAAGGAATAAATGTTCTCCTCCAGTAACTATTTTTTCTATTTTTATGTCGCTAATATTATTCTTATCTACGTATTCTGCAATTGAAAGAATTACAGATGGAATTGATATTGCTCCATTTGGCTTGAATGCTCTTATTACAGAAATCATATCTGCCATTGCAATGTTGCCTGCAATAGGAAGTATGTGTGCTCCAGTTGCTTCTAGTGCTTGATTATGACTTAAAAAAGATGCCCACATATTGCCTGCAAATAATAGATTAGCAACAGTATCGTTTTTGTTAAAGATAGATAGAGCATAACCTTTGCCTATTAAATTAGCATTTTTATGGTTTTCTTTATTTGTTCTGTGTATAAATTTTGGATCTCCAGTTGTACCTCCGCTACCAAACGAGATACTATTGCCTAATGATTCTGTTAATATGCCTTGCCCTTTTGGAGGAAGATTGGTTTTTAGCTCCATAGGACTTAGAACAGGAAGTGTGCTTAGTTCGCTTAGTGATTCTAAATCTTTGTTAGGAAGCGTATTTTTGTAATAGCTAGAATGTTGGCGTACATAACTTAAGAACGCGTTTAATCTCATTAGAATATTACGGTCTCTTTCTTGGTCGCTAAGGTAATCAAAGCGATTTTCAAAAGGCTTGTCAGATCCTATAGATACCCAGCGCAACATTTCGCTTGTGCCTCTTGTTCCGTCGTGTGGTGTGCCGTGTTTCCTTTTTGCCATCATTCCTATTTCGGTTATTCTGTCGGCACCCATACTAACAAGTGTGTCAGATAATTCTAATTTTTCTGGGGTAGGCATTAGTAGGGCTATAGATTGGATAAATTGCCCATATTCTTTTATTGCGTTTATAGTAGAGCTCTTGTGGTTGTCAGATACTATTATATATGCTGTCCTATGGTGAGGAGATACTTTAAAAATGCATTTTTTTTGTAAAATTATGGTCCAATCCTGATTATTTACAGCTGGAATTATTAGTTCTGCTTCTCCTAGCGCTTGGTCTACTCTGGCAAGTTCGCGTGTTCGTAAAATTTCTACTGCTTCGTTGCTAGGAATATTACTATGTGGAATTGCTACTGCCCAGTATTCTAAAGCTTTTGCCAGTGCTTTTGCAAATAGTTTGGCTTTTTCTAAAGAGTCTATAAATACTGCGTGTGGAGATGAACAAGCAGATTGTTCCCACATTGTAAAGTCTCTTCCCATTTTAAGGGCTATATCATCTACATTATTTGCGTTTAGTAGGCTCTCACTCATAATAGCAAGGGAGTATTTTGGCCCGTATTCAATAATCTTAGTATGAAAACCTGTTCCGTCTCGGTATGCTTTTACAGTCTCTTCACCGCCATAAACTACTAGTACATCTGCTTCTTGTTTAACTATGGCCTCTACTTCTTTATCTCCTCCTTTAAATGGAACAAGCGCAAATGATTGAGCAAGTATTCCCATGTAGTCTACAGATTTAAGAACTTGTGCAAAGATTAGGGGGAAAAGAGGGTCTGCCGATGACATTTTTAATATGTTTACGTTTTTTGTTATAAGACCCTGTACCAAAGTATCTACAGCTCCAACAAAAACGTTGCCAGCAGAAACGTGGGCAATAATGCCAAAAGGCTCTGCCTTTACCATTCCTTTAAAGGCTTTGTTGTATGTGAAGTCGTCTAAATATTCTATATTATCTATATCTGCTTCTAGTCTTGCTTCAAGGTTTTTTTGAGTAAGA
>CAXYUL010000023.1:0-13470 GCA_964292095.1 uncultured Bacteroidales bacterium
GGCATATCCTGTAATTCCTACGCTTTCTGAACAGTTTCTAATTCCAAAGAATATGACAAAAGGCAGTATAGAAATAACCATAATTATATAATAGTCTTTTGCGTATTCGATAATATCGGGGTCTTGTCCCATAAATTGCATTAGTGGCAGTATGGTAAATAATAAGAACATTACAATTAGGCCCATTATAAAGTCTAGTGTTATGGAGTTAAAAAAGTAGTTTGCTACTTGTCTATATTCCTTTTTTCCGTAACTCTGTCCTGCATACGCAATAAGTCCTTGAGTAAAGCATGTACAAAATACCATTCCTATTAAGAATATAGAATTGGCAAAAGCTACACCTGCAAATTGAGCAGTTCCTAGTTTGCCAACCATAATATTATCTGCAAATTGGACCAGCATTTGGCCAGCTTGAGCTACCATAACAGGACCTGCTAGTACTAAATTTCTTTTGTAAAAAGGTAAATATGAATTAAAAAAACGCATTAAGTTAATTGTATAAATAAAATTCTTTACTTTTGCAAAGGTAGCTTAATTTTTACTAAATTTGTGGGATGTAAAAATATATAGAGAACTATTAGCTTTTATTATTGTCATAATTAACATATTATGAGCTAGTTTGCATATTTAATATATTTACAATTAAAATTAGAACTATATTATTATGAAAAAGAATTATTTAGAAACAGCTAAGCAATGGCTAGGTAAAGAATATGATATTCAAACCAGAGAAGAGGTTCAAAGATTAATTGATAATGATCCAAAGGAGTTAGAGGAAAGTTTTTATAAAAATCTAGAATTTGGAACAGGTGGCTTAAGGGGAATAATGGGGGTTGGAACTAATAGAATGAATAAATATACAGTTGCTATGGCTACGCAAGGCTTGGCTAATTATATTAATTTGAGCTTTAAAGATTTAGATAAAATATCAGTTGCTATTTCTTATGATTGTAGAAATAATAGTAAGTTGTTTGCTAAAATAACTGCCGATGTTTTTGCTGCAAATGGTTTTATTGTGTATTTATTTGATGCGCTAAGGCCTACTCCAGAACTTAGTTATACTATAAGGCATCTTAAATGTCAGGCAGGAGTTATGATTACAGCATCCCATAATCCAAAAGAGTATAATGGTTATAAGGCTTATTGGAATGATGGAGCACAAATTACGGCTCCTCACGATACAAATATTATCAATGAGGTTCTTAAAATAAGTTCTCCTTTGCAAGTTAAGTTTACTGGATTTGAAGAGAATATTAAAATTGTCGGGAAGGAGATTGATGATGCTTATTTAAATGATTTGTTTACCCTTTTACTTAGTAGAGAGGAGTGCGAAAAACATTCGGATATTAGAATTGTATATACCCCACTTCATGGAACTGGTGTGGTGCTTGTGCCTAGGGCATTGAGAAAAATGGGCTTTAGCAATATATTTAATGTTAGTGAGCAAGATGTGAATGACGGTAATTTCCCAACGGTTAAGAGCCCAAATCCAGAGGAGAGAGAGGCTTTGTCTATGGCTGTTTCTAGGGCACAAGAGCTTGGTGCTGATATAGTTATGGCAACAGATCCTGATGCTGATAGATTGGGAGTTGCTATACGTGATAATAAGGGAGAAATAATTTTACTTAATGGGAATCAGACAGCTTCTATTTTGAGCTATTATTTGCTTATAAGATGGAAAGAAAAAGGTAAGCTAAATGAGAGTACATATATGGTTAAGACTATTGTTACTACAGAGCTTATGGCTGCGATGGCTAAAAAATTTGGAGTAAAAATGTATAATGTGTTAACAGGCTTTAAATATATTGCAGAGGTTGTAAGAGAGAATGAGGGTAAGGCTACTTTTATTGGAGGTGGAGAAGAAAGTTATGGTTTTAATGCTGGCGAGTTTGTTAGAGATAAGGATGCTGTTATTGCTTGTTGTTTGCTTGCCGAGTGTGCCGCTTGGTGTAAGGAGCAAGGTAAATCTTTGTATGATTTTTTGCAAGATATATACACAGAGTTTGGTTTTTATAAAGAGGATTTGTTGTCTTTAACTAAAAAAGGCAAAGATGGTATAGAGGCTATAGAGGGAATAATGAGAAGATATAGAGAGAATCCTCCACAAACGATTGCAGGTTCTAAAATAGTAAAAACAATAGATTATAATAAACCAGAAACTACTGGGCTTCCTAAGTCTAATGTGCTGCAATTCTTTACCTCTGATGGTTCTGTTATTTCTATTAGGCCTTCTGGTACAGAACCTAAAATTAAATTCTATTTTGGCGCGCAAGGTGAGTGCGCAATTGAAAAGATAGAAAAATTAAAGGAGGAATTTAAATCTTTGTAGGTATTTTTTATGATGAATGCTATTAAGTTGCAATACTAAAAAATAATACTTACATTTGCGCGCTAATAATCAGTAGCTTAAATATAGTAGGCTATTGATACTATAAATAATGTT
The DNA here is from genome assembly GCA_964292095.1 of uncultured Bacteroidales bacterium. Lineage (GTDB taxonomy): Bacteria > Bacteroidota > Bacteroidia > Bacteroidales > UBA932 > Egerieousia. Next base: position 2,444 of record CAXYUL010000023.1, read on the forward strand.
TAACCCACTTGTTGTTTAAAAAGAAAAACAAAAATGAGTAAAGAAAAACAAATCTTAGATGCAGATGAGCCAGTAGTAGCTCCTGTGCGTAAAAAAGAGGAATCGTTGGAGGCTTTTGTAGAAGAAGCACCAGCAATTGTAGACACTACAAAAAAACGTAAAAGTAATGCTTCTGTAGCAGTTGATAAATTCGATTGGGATGCATTTGAGAAAGATACCGATTATGGAGTATCTAAAGAAGAGGTTGAAAGTGAATATAGTAAAACACTTTCTACTGTAATAGAAAACGAGGTTGTTGAAGGAACTGTTGTTGCTGTTACAAAAAGAGAAGTTCTTGTAAATATTGGTTATAAGAGCGAGGGTGTTATCTCTGTAAATGAGTTCAGATATAATCCAGAACTTGCAGTAGGAGATAAAGTAGAAGTTTATGTAGAAAATGCTGAGGATAAAAAAGGTCAGCTTATTCTATCACACAAAAAAGCACGCTCTCTTAGATCTTGGGATAGAGTTAATGAGGCTTGCGATAAAGATGAAATTGTTAAGGGTTACATCAAATGCCGTACTAAAGGCGGTATGATTGTAGACGTATTTGGAATTGAGGCATTCTTACCTGGTTCTCAAATTGACGTTAAACCTATTAGAGATTACGATATCTTTGTTAATAAAACAATGGAATTTAAGATTGTTAAGATTAATCACGAGTTCAGAAATGTTGTTGTATCTCACAAAGCCCTTATTGAGGCTGAGTTAGAGGCTCAAAAAGCTGATATCATTGGTAAGTTAGAGAAAGGTCAAGTTCTAGAGGGAACTGTTAAGAATATTACATCTTATGGTGTATTTATTGATCTTGGTGGCGTTGATGGTCTTATCCACATTACAGATCTTTCATGGGGTAGAATTAACCACCCAGAAGAGGTTGTAACTTTAGATCAAAAGATAAATGTTGTTATTTTAGACTTTGATGATACTAAAAAACGTATTGCTTTAGGTTTAAAACAACTTAGTGCTCATCCATGGGATGCTTTAGATCCAAACTTAAAAGTAGGTGATAAAGTTAAAGGTAAAGTAGTTGTACTTGCTGACTATGGCGCATTTATAGAAATTCAATCTGGTGTTGAGGGCTTAATCCACGTATCTGAAATGTCTTGGTCTTCTCATTTAAGAAGTGCTCAAGATTTCTTAAAAGTAGGTGACGAGGTTGAGGCAGCTATTCTTACATTAGATAGAGACGAAAGAAAAATGTCACTTGGTATGAAACAACTAAAAGCTGATCCTTGGACTGCAATAGCTGAAATATATCCTGTTGGTTCTAAACACAATGCTGTAGTTAGAAACTTTACAAACTTTGGAGTATTTGTTGAGCTAGAAGAGGGTGTTGATGGTTTAGTACATATTAGTGATCTTTCATGGACTAAAAAAGTGAAACATCCATCTGAATTTACTGCAATAGGCGATAACTTAGAGGTTGTTGTACTAGAAATAGATCAAGATAATCGTAGATTAAGTTTAGGCCACAAACAATTAGAGGAGAATCCTTGGGATGTATTTGAGACTGTATTTACTTTAGGTTCTGTACACGAAGGAACTATCATTTCATTTAATGAGAAAGGTGCTACAGTTGCCTTAGCTTATGGAATTGAGGGATTTGCTCCAAGCAAAACTTTGATGAAAGAAGATGGAACAATGGCAAAAGCTGAGGAAAAATTAGACTTTAAAGTTATAGAGTTTAATAAATCTAACAAGAAAATTGTTCTTTCACACTCTAAATTAGCAGAAGATGTTAAGAAAGAAGAAGAGGCTAAAGAGGTAAAAGAAAAGCTTAATGAGGATGATTCTACAGAACAAGCAGTAAAGAAAATTAAAGCAAATATAGAGAAAACAACTTTAGGTGATATAGATGCGCTAGCTGCTTTAAAAAGTGAAATGGAAAAAGCTTCAAAATAATTAATGGAGTTCTCTATTACAACATTGGGTACTGCATCTGCTTTACCTACTGCTAATCGATATCCAAGCGCTCATGTGGTTAAAATCCATGAGCGCTTATTTTTAATTGATTGTGGAGAGGGAGCGCAAATGCAAATGAGAAAGGCAAATATACCTTTCTCTAAGATTGATAATATATTTATCAGCCATCTACATGGAGATCATGTTTTTGGCATTTTTGGCTTCTTGTCTACTTTAGCTATGAGCGGTAGATTATGTCCTTTATATATTTATGCACCAAAGGACTTTGATAATATTTTAACTTTCTTTATGAAACAATTTGGAGAGGGCGTGAAGTATGAAATTGTGCATATAATTGTAGAGTGTAAGAGCCCTAAAATTATAATGGAGAATAAAAAAATTGAGGTTTTATCTTTTCCACTTAAGCATAGAGGCGAAACATATGGGTATATTTTTAGAGAGAAAATGCCTAAATTAAATATACATAAGCATTTAATAGAACCTTATAACTTAAGTTTAAAGGAAATAGCAAGTTTAAAAGATGCGCAAGATGTTGTAAGAGAAGATTGTGTTTTATCATATAAAGATTTTACATATCTACCTTTTAAACCTAGGCAATTAGCTTATTGTTCAGACACAGCTCCATTTGCTAAATTAGCAACTTATGTAGAAGGTTCAGATCTAATTTACCACGAGGCTACATTTGCTCAAGATTTAGCACAAATGGCAAAAACTACATTACATTCTACAGCAAAAGATGCTGCTTCACTAGCTGTAAAAGCAGGCGCAAGCAAACTAATCATAGGGCATTTTTCATCTAGATATAAAAGCTTAGGTCATTTATTAGAGGAAGCAAAAGAAATATTCTCAAATACAATATTGGGCAAAGAGGGCACAAAAATTGATATTTAGACCTTTCTCTAAATTTAATAAAATAATAATTAAGATAATGAATAAAAGAAGTTTACTTTTTGTCCTATTGTTAGTGACATTTTTTATTTTTCAAACTAGTATTTATGCTCAACAGAGAGATAATAATGCTAAACAAGATGTTTCTGGAGCAATTACTAAATTGGGCCAGACTTTATATTATTTAAATAATTATTATTTAGATACTCTTAGCTATGATAAAATGACCGATAATGCAATTAAGAGTATGTTATCGCAATTAGATCCACATTCCTCTTTTATATCTGCCAAAGATGTTAAAGCAATGAATGAACCACTAGAAGGAAATTTTGATGGGGTTGGAATTGAGTTTGCAATTATTAATGATACATTAACGGTTCAATCTGTAATTCTTAATGGACCTTCTCAAAAAGTTGGCTTAAGGGCTGGGGATAAAATAATTAAGGTGAACGATGAAAATATAGCAAATATTAATCTTTCTATTACAGGAGTACATAAATATTTAAGAGGTCCAAAAGGATCAAAAGTTAAATTATCTATAATAAGAAAGGGCGAAAAGAGTATTTTAGATTTTGATATTATAAGAGATAAAATTCCATTAAATAGCGTTGATGCTTGGTATTTGACTGGCGATAATATTCTATATATAAAATTAAGTAGGTTTTCTGCAACATCTTATGAGGAGATAATGGATATTTTAAAGAAGACTTCTAAGTTGCCAAAGGGTTTAATACTAGATCTTAGATATAATTCTGGTGGGTATTTAGTTGCTGCTCTTCAAATTGCAAATGAATTTTTACACAGCGGAAATATGATATTATTTACAGAGGGTAGAAAAGTTTCTAGGATGGAGGAATATGCAGATGGTAGTGGAAAATTACAGAATGTAAATACTGTTGTGTTAGTAGATGAAAATTCGGCTTCGGCAAGTGAGATTGTAGCTGGTGCCTTACAAGATTGGGATAGAGCAACAATAATTGGTAGGAGAACTTTTGGTAAGGGGCTTGTTCAACAGCAATTGCCTTTAGGTGATGGCTCGCAACTTAGACTAACTATTGCAAGATATCACACTCCAAGTGGTAGAGTAATACAAAGCCCTTACGAGCAGGGAAAAACAGAAAAATATTATAAAGCTTTGTATGATCGGTTTCAAAGGGGAGAACAATTTAATAAAGATAGTATTCATTTTCCCGATTCATTAAAATATACAACATTAAGATTAAAACGTACAGTGTATGGAGGTGGAGGAATAATGCCAGACATCTTTATTCCCCAAGATACATCTTTTTATACTCCTTTCTATGGCCAAATTGTAAGAAAGGGCTTACTTACAGAGTATGTAAATGAGTATGTAGATAATAATAGAGAAAAGCTAAATAAAAAATATAAATCATTTACAGATTTTGATAGGAGCTATATAGTAAATGATAGTGAGTTAAACTTATTTTTAGATTATTGTAAAGCAAATGGCATAGAACCAAAAGGGGATGAATTATTAAAGTCTAAGCCAGAATTGGAGAGGTATATTAAAGGTCTAACAATTAGGTCTTTATACGGTTTTAATAATTTCTTTGAGTATATAAATAGAGACGAGGCAGAAATGCAAAAGGCATTAGAGTTGCTACGTAAAAAATAGTTGTTATTTTACTAGGTTATTTAATATTTAATTTATTGAGTGCCCTTTGATACGCCCTGGCATTATTCTGATGCTCTCTAAATGACTCTGCAAAGTTGTGCATACCATTTAGTTTATCACTAGCGCAAAAATATAAGTAATTATGCTTTTTGTAATTTAGTACAGCATCTATACCTGCAATAGATGGTATAGTGATTGGGCCTGGTGGTAAGCCTATATGTTTATAAGTATTGTATGGAGAATCAATTGCTAGGTGCTTATGAAGTATACGTTTTATGCTTGGATCGTTCCATGCAAACTTAATAGTTGGGTCTGCACCAAGTTCCATTCCATTTTTTAGCCTATTTAAATATACCCCTGCAATTATTGGAAGCTCCTCTGCACAATTGCTTTCTTCACACACTATAGAAGCTAATGTTGATATTTCCTCTTTGCTTAATTTTAGTGTCGCAGCTTTTTCTGTCCTTTCCTTATTCCAAAACTTCTTGTTTTCTTTTGCCATCTTTTCAACAAATTCTTTAGGAGATATTGTCCAGTAAACCTCGTAAGTATTTGGAATAAATAATGACACAAAAGTTTCCTTTTCTAAGTTATTACTCTTGTAAGTGTCGGGAAGATTAAAATAATTAATAAAGGAGCTAGAATCATTAGCCAACTTTTTACCAAGAATAGAAGCAAGTTTCTCTTTTCCTCTTATGTTTCCCGACAAAGTGAGATTGAGGGGACTTTGGTAGCCCTTAGAAATATTATTTGCCAATTGGTAAGTTCTCATCCCCTTTTTAATTACATAACGACCAGGCTTAAAGTTTTTATCTAATTCTATTTTTTCTGAGTACTTAAGGAAGGATTTTGGGGTACTTAATTTTTTGTTGATAGAATCTTTAAGAGCAGAATAATCTGCGTTTATAGGTATGTATAAGACGGTATCCTTATTGGCTATAACTTTAATTCTAAGCAGTATTGGAGGTAAAAAAAAGAAAATTGTAAGAGCTATTATTGAGCAAGAGACAATTATTATTACCTTGTATTTTTTTAATGAATTAATGTAATTGATATTCATAAATATTTATTCTTATAAATTTTGCCAAAATTAATGGTTTTTTATTGTTTTAAATATTTTTTTGTGATTAATTTTGCCAAATAATTTGTTGCTTATACTTTAAAATAATAGAATGATACTTTTAAGTTTTGATATAGAAGAGTTTGATGTTCCTCTTGAACATAATATAGATATTGCTTTTAGCGAACAAATTAGAATTTCTAAGGAAGGAACACTTAAAATTTTAGAATGTTTAAGCGCTAATAATGTTAAAGCAACTTTTTTTTGTACTGCAAATTTTGCGGAAAATGCAAAAGATATTGTCAAGAGAATTGTTGATGCAGGTCACGAATTGGCTTCTCATGGCTATTTTCATGGAAAATTTAAAGAAGAAGATTTAAAAAAATCTAAGGAGAAGTTAGAGGAAATATCTGGGAAAAAGATTTTTGGATATAGACAAGCTAGGATGATGCCAGTGTCTGATTTAGAGATAGCTAGGGCTGGGTATAAATATAATTCATCTTTAAATCCAACTTTTATTCCTGGAAGATATATGAATTTATCAACTCCACGAACAGCTTTTGTAAAAGATAAAGTATTGCAGATTCCATCATCTGTAACACCATTAATTAGGTTCCCTTTATTTTGGTTGTCATGTCATAATTTACCGCCAATTATATATAGAGCTTTATGTAAGTATACTCATAGTTCTGATAATTATTTACTTGTATATTTTCATCCATGGGAATTTTATAATTTGAATGAGTTAACACAGTATAATTTACCCTTTATAATGAGAAATAACTCTGGTGAGAAATTGTGTAAGAGATTAAATGATTTTATAAATTATTTTAAACAAATGAATATTGAATTTGCAACATGTGCTCAATATTTTAGCAATTCAATAGATAGTATAAGTAATGATAGATAAGATTAAATGTAAGATAATAAATTTTATAGACTTACCATTCTTTAAAAATTATATTGTAATATTTAGCTTTTGGGTTCTTTTAGGTCTTATTTCTGCTTTGCTAAAAATTGGCAGTGAGCATAAAATGAATAACTTTCTAATATTTAGAGGAGTTTTTACTCATTTAATAGAACAGTTGCCTCTTTATATAGAATATCCATCAGAATACTTCGATCAAAATTATTATGGGCCAATTTTTTCTGTATTAATTGCACCATTTGCTATAATTCCGCCTAAATTAGGAATAATATTTTGGCATATTGCCTTGTCTATTTTTATGTTCTTTGCAGTTAAAGATCTTCCACTCTCTAGAATTAAAAAGGTAATTATTTATTGGCTTATTTCTCACGAATTACTCACAGCCTTATTTATGTCTCAGTTTAATATTGCTATAGCCGCAATTATAATATTATCATTTACTTGTATAGAAAAAGAAAAGGATTTTTGGGCTGCTTTTCTTATTATATTAGGAACCTTTGTTAAGTTATATGGTATTGTTGGCCTAGCTTTTTTCTTTTTTAGCAAGCATAAAGTAAAATTTATCATATCACTTGCATTTTGGGCTCTTATTTTGTTTGTGTTACCAATGTTTTTTACATCGCCACAATATATAATAGGGCAATATTCAGATTGGTTTACGGCTCTTACATCTAAAAATGATTCTAATATGTTTGCCACACATCAGAATATTTCATTTTTAGGAATAGTTAGAAAAATTAGTCATTGCACTCAATATTCAGATTTATATCTAATATTTCCAGGATTACTCTTGTTTTCTTTGGCATACCTTAGAGTTAATCAATTTAAATACCTTTCTTATAGATTAACTATTTTAGCCTCTGTATTAATCTTTACAGTAATTTTTAGCACTTCTAGCGAATCTAGTGGTTATATTATTGCATTTAGCGGTGTTGCTATTTGGTATTTTTCTATACCAAACGAACCAAAAAAGCTAGATTTAATACTCTTAATTTTTGCTTTTATTTTAACAAGTATGTCTCCATCTGATTTATTTCCTTTATATTTGCGTAAAGAATTTGTGCAACCATATGCTCTTAAAGCTTTACCTTGTGTTTTAATATGGTTTAGACTAGTTTCCCAAATGGTATTTAAAGACTATTACTTAGCTAATTTTAAAAAAAACAAATGAAGAAATTTAATTTTGATATAGTACTGCCTGCATATAATCCTCATGTTGGATGGGATGTTAAGGTGGTAGAAAATATGAAGATTTTAAATAATAATTTTCCCGACATAAATTTTTCTCTCTATATTGTTAATGATGGTGCAACCAGGGGATATGAGAAAGAAAATAAAGGTAGAATATTATTAGATTATCCAGATACTCAGTTTATTGAGTATGCTGTAAATAGGGGTAAGGGCTGTGCCCTACGTTATGCCATTGAGAGAACAAAATCGGAATATGTTATTTATACAGACTATGATTTCCCTTATACTTTAAATTCTATGAAGATTACAATAAATTCATTAATCTCTGGCGCTGATGTTGTAGTTGCTGTTAGAAATTTAGATTATCAACATAATTTACCTCCAATTAGAAAATATTTATCATTCTCTTCGCACTTATTAAACAGGTACTTTTTAAGGCTTAAAATAAAAGATACCCAAGGTGGTTTAAAAGGATTTAATAGCAATGGTAAGGAAATTTTTCTTAGGACTAAGATTAATAGCTTTTTATTTGATACAGAGTTTATTTATAAGGCAACAAGAAACAATCAAATAAAGATTGCTGTGGTTGATGCTATGATAAAGCCGGGCTTAAAAGTTTCTAAAATGGGAATGAAAGTGCTTACAAAAGAGTTTTTTAATCTTTTTAGGATTGTTCTTAATGTATAAATAATTCTGGCTTATCTATTATTACTGTAGTTTAATTACTTTTCCAGTTTTAATAATGCTATCCTTAGAGCTTATATTGTTGATTATTAATAGGTTCTTTATCCTAACTCCAGTTTTTTGAGAAATACTATAAATACTTTCTTCCTGTTCAACTTGGTAAGTATTTTTAGGATTATATTTCTTCTTCCTTTCTATATAAACAATGCTACCTTCTTCTAATACATTATCTGTATCAATATCATTAAAGCTAAGAATTTCTTTGGTAAATAAATCATAAGTTTTTGCAATAGATTCATAAGTTTCACCGCCTATAGCTATAACATAATTAACACCATTAATTTTACTAACAGTGCGTTCTAATGAATAATTGTAGCTATTACTAGTATTAGTTATGATATTGCTATTAGTATTTGTACTATTGCTATTAGTATTAGTACTTTGGCTGTGTTCTAATTTTTGTTTTTTCTTTTCTTCTTTTAAACGTTTTTTTTCTGCCCGCCTTTCTTTCCTTAGCTCTTTTTTAGTTTTAACATGCCCTGTACTATCTACAGCTTGATTTGTCTGTTCATTATTTTTACTAATATCTGTTTTGTGTGTATCCTTATCTAAATAATAGAGATAATTTTTCTCTATTATCTCTATTAGTTTTTGGGCATATATTGGACTTGTTGCGTATCCAGCAGCTTTTAATCCATGGGCCCAAGACTTGTAGTCGGTTTTATCTAGTGAAAAAAGTGATTGGTATCTTTTGCCATTAGTTAAGAACTCAGAATGGTCTCTAAAAGAATCTTCGGCAGAATCATATTTTCTAAAGCACTCGTTTGCCATATCATCAGAATAGGTAAATGTTTTACCTGTCCAGTTATGACATTTTATACCAAAATGATTGTTTGCCATTGTTGCTAAACGAGAATTTCCATCACCAGATTCTAGGCAAGCTTGAGCCATGGTTATGCTAGCCGGAATTCCATATTTATTCATTTCTCTAATAGCAAGATTTTTATATTTATTTATATACTCTTCTCTACTCTGTTTCTGTGCAAATAATTGTACAGAAAAAATAATAAATAAAAATATAACAGTAATTACTCTCTTCATCTTATAATATTTAGCATTGCAAAAGTAGTGAATTTATCGTACATTTGTAGTAATTGTTAAAATTTTGATTTTTAATATTTATAAGCATGCAAGAGAAAAATTTAAGTATAAAATACATAGATTATAGTTCTAAAGAAGAGCTAGATACAAAGGATCAAGAGCTTTTAGATGCGGCAGTAAAAGCAATAAGTGGATCATACGCTCCTTATTCTAAGTTTAATGTTGGCGCAGCTTTAAGATTATCTAATGGAGAAATAGTAAGTGCCGCTAATCAAGAAAATGCTGCTTACCCTAGCGGATTATGTGCAGAAAGATCTGCTATCTTTTATGCGCATTCAAAATTTCCAAATGATAGGATAGAGGCCATTGCGGTTGCTGCTATGGTTAATGGCAAACTTACTAAAGATTTAACTTATCCTTGTGGAGCATGTAGACAAGTACTTTATGAATCACAAAACAGGGCAATGAAGCCTATAAAAGCTATAATAGCTAGCAAAGATAAAGTAAGAGTCTTAAACTCTATTAGCGATCTTCTACCGTTTGCGTTTGATAATTTACCTGATAATAAATAAGCAATTTAATTAACTAGGCAGGTGATAGTAATATATTAATTTGTCAAATTAAAAATTATTATTACCTTTGTCCCCGGGTAAGTCGTATACGACCAGCTCCTACAGAACTCCCCCAGGGTCGGAAGGCAGCAAGGGTATGTGGTTGTAGCGGTGCGATATACTAAGCTTACCCTTTTTTATATTATGTTATTTTGTAAATGATTGGTAATCAGGGGTAGACTAATTTTCTTTGAGTTTTTTAACTAATACTTTATCAATTCTTACACCATCCATATCTACAATTTCTAGGCTAAAATTTTTCCAAGTTACTTGCTCTCCGCTTATTGGAATATGTTCTAGTAGCGATAGAATTAAACCGCTTATTGTGTTATATTTATTAAATGTGTATAGATGTTCTAGCTCAAAATATGTAAGAAAATCGTGGAAAGGGCATTGGCCATCTACTAGCCAGCCATCTTCTGTGCTACGTTTTATAATATCGGGTTCTTCTTTTGGATTATCTAGGTTGCCTACAAGGCCCTCTAGTATATCTTTGTAGGTTATAATTCCTTGAAATCCACCATATTCGTTGCATACTAAAGCATAGTTAGTTTTTAACTCTTTAATTTGAGCAAGAGCATTATATACGCTAATGTCTTCGTATAAATATACTGCCGGATGGGTTATTTCTTTAATATTAAAGTTTTTATCATTAAGGTGTAATGCTATGTCTTTTAGTAGAGCTACTCCTTGCAATGAGTCTAAACTACCTTTACCTATTGGGTAAACTTGAAACAAATTAGCAGATAATAATTCTCTGATTTCTTCTTTTGTAGTTTGTTCGTCTATCCAAATAACATCTTTTCTGTGAGTCATAATGGAATCCACTCTCATATCTCCCATTAAAAACACTCTTTCCATAATATCTTGCTCTACTCCCTGAACCTCTCCATCTTCTTTGCCTTCTTTTATTATTTGTTTAATTTCTTCTTCTGTAACTTTTGTCTCTTGATCTTTAATTCT
>CAXYUL010000024.1:0-13134 GCA_964292095.1 uncultured Bacteroidales bacterium
GACGATAAAGGAAATGTACAAACTAACTTAGGTTACCGTGTACAATTTAATAGTGCTATAGGACCATACAAGGGAGGCCTTCGTTTCCATAAAGCAGTAACTCCTTCTATGCTTAAGTTCTTAGGTTTTGAGCAAACTTTTAAAAATGCTCTTACAACACTTCCTATGGGCGGTGGTAAAGGTGGTTCTGACTTTGATCCAGTTGGAAAATCAAATGCAGAAATTATGCGTTTTTGCCAAGCATTCATGTTAGAATTGTGGCATTGCATAGGTCCAGATCAAGACGTTCCTGCAGGTGACGTTGGAGTTGGTGGACGCGAGATTGGATTCTTATTTGGTATGTACACTAAACTTGCAAGACAATATAACACTGGTATTTTAACTGGTAAAGGAGCTACTTGGGGAGGTTCAATTCTTCGTCCAGAGGCTACTGGATACGGTGCTTTATATTTCACTCAACACGTTCTTCATACAGCAGGTAAAGATATTAAAGATAAAACTGTAGCAATTTCTGGCTTTGGTAACGTAGCATGGGGCGCTGCACAAAAAGCTACTGAACTAGGTGCTAAAGTTATTGCAGTTTCTGGTCCAGATGGAGTTTGCCAGATTCCAGCAGGTATGAATAATGATATGATAAATTACATGCTAGAGCTTAGATCTTCTAATAACAATGTTGTAGCTCCTATGGCAACTAAATTCTCTGGCGTTACATTTACTCCTGGCAAAAAAGCATGGAGCGTAAAATGTGATATAGCATTGCCATGTGCTTTCCAAAATGAGCTTAATGGTGATGATGCTAAAGAATTATTAGCAAACGGTACATGGTGCTGCTGCGAGGTTTCTAACATGGGTTGTACCCCTGAGGCTATTAAAGCATTCCAAGACGCAAAAATATTATTTGCTCCTGGTAAAGCCGTAAATGCTGGTGGTGTTGCTACTTCTGGTTTAGAGATGACTCAAAATGCAATGCATATTAGCTGGGCTGGTAAAGAAGTTGACGAAAAATTACACTTTATTATGGAAAGTATCCATGGTGCTTGTGTTAAATTTGGTACTCAAGCTGACGGTAGAATTGACTACGTTAAAGGCGCTAACATAGCTGGCTTTATGAAAGTAGCTCAAGCAATGCTAGAACAAGGTATTGTATAATTTACATAATACCTAATAACAAAAAGAGGTGGTCAATATTGGCCACCTCTTTTTGTATGTAATAAATTAATATTTTAATGTACAAATTAGACAAAAGTAAGATTTAAGGATATTACGCTAGCAGAAAGCAAAAAATATAATTGTAATTATAAAAATAATAATTATATTTGCACTAATACAGACAGCCATTAAGTACAGCAATTACTGTGCCAAATGGCTAGTTTTGCCTAATAAATATAAATAATTTTAGAGAAATATAGTATTACATGCTCCAAAATAGCAAAAAAAAATTACATATTGCGGCTCTAGTATAAAATTTAGAAATAGAATAAGCACCAATTAACAATATAAAATTTTAAAACTTAAAATTAAAAATGAGTAAAAAAACAAAAAAAACAAACTAAACAAACTTTTTAAAAAACATTAAACAATAATTAATTATTAAATCTAACTACATGAAAAAAATCGGACTATTAATAGCAAGTCTATTATGTATGTTAACAGCGAGCACAGCGTTTGCCCAGAACATACAAGCAACCGGGTCTGTAAAAGACGCTAATACAGGAGAGCCAGTAAGTTATGCCTCTGTAATAGTAAAAGGAACTACAAAAGGAGTAGAAACCGATGATTTTGGAAACTTTAGCTTAAGTATTCCTAAAAATGGCACTCTCGTTTTTAGTTCAATTGGTTACAAAAACCTAGAACTACCCATCAATGGAAGAATATCTTTTGATGTAAAATTGGAACCAGATGCAATAATGCTAGAAAACACAGTAGTTGTTGGTTATGGTTCTGCAAGAAAAATAAGCTCTATTGTTGGTGCTACAACCACAGTAAAAGCAAAGGTGTTCCAAAGCAGACCAGTAGCAAATGCTGGTGATGCCTTACAGGGACAGGTTGCAGGTTTACAGGTTTTTACATCATCTGGTGAGCCAAGTGCTACCGTATCTATGCGACTAAGAGGAGTTAACTCTATAGAGGCATCCAACACACCTTTATTTATCCTAGACGGTGCAGCAGTTTCTATAGGAATATTCCAATCTCTAAATTCAAACGATATTGAAAATATATCTGTAATGAAGGATGCTGCTTCTACCTCAATTTATGGATCACGTGCAGCTAATGGCGTAGTATATATTACAACCAAAAGAGGATCAGGCGAAACTCCTACTGTTCAAGTAAGAGGACAATATGGCTTCTCTACATTAGCTCATAATAAGACAACAATGATGAATTCTGAACAATGGTTCCAATTTAGAGAAATGCAAGATCCAACATTGCTAAATAATGCAGACTTTCAGGCAAATAAGAAATTCCGCCTAGAAAATAACATTGGTACTAATTGGGAAAATTATATTTTTAACAAAACCGCTCCTATATGGAACGCAGATATGAATATTTCTGGAATAAATGGTAGGACAGACTACTATGTTTCACTTGGCGCCTTAGACCAAAAAGGTATTGAACCAAACTCACAATCTACCAGATATACATTAAGGTCTAACCTTAACTCAAGGATGACCAATTGGCTAAAAATTGGTTTAAATTTAGGTTTATCATACCAGAAAAATAAAACTGCAGGTTTTTCAACTACAGGAAATAGCTGGTACAACCCAGTAAATGTGGTAAATTGGTCTTTACCTTGGGCTTCTGCATACGAGATTAAAAAAGATAGCAATGGCAACTTCCTAGGATATGGAGACGAATTAGACTATGTAGACGACATGGGGATGTGGAATCATAAGTACCTTACAGGCATACAACCTTCTCATAATACATATTTACGTCTAAATGGTAATCTATATGAGGAAATTTCTCCTATTAAAGGTCTAATCATTAGATCTACCCAATCAATTGAGGGATATGATTATAGATCTAAATCAAAGACATTACCTGTGGGACCTTTTAAAAAAGACCCAACTTCTGGTAAAACACAAGCTAAAGCATCTGAGTCTTTCACTAGATACTATCAATTACAATCTACAAATACTATAGAGTATAAATTTAAAATTGCAGAGAATCATAATGTAATTGCTTTACTTGGACATGAATCTATTTTAAGCAATTCTGAAGGATTTGGTGCTAGCTCTAAGGAACAAACAGACCTAAGGTTAATGGAGGTAATTAATGGACTAACCCCTAATACTCCTACATTTAGCTTTAGCGAAACTGCTCAAAACTCTATATTTACTCAAATTGAGTATGACTACAAAGAAAAATATCAATTTAAGGGTTCGTTCCGTAGAGATGGTTCTTCTCTATTTGGTAGCAACAGGAGATATGCTAATTTTTACTCTGTAGGAGGAAACTGGGTTATAAAGAATGAAGACTTCCTAAAAAATGTTTCTTGGGTTAATTCATTAAAAATTGGTATTAATTATGGAACAACAGGAAACTCTGGAATTAGCAACTATCTTTCATACGGATTAGTAAGTCCAACTACACAACAATACGGGGGAAACCCATCGTGGTATATATCTAACCCAGACAATAAAGACTTAACTTGGGAAACTATTAAAAATCTTAACATTAACATTAACACAAGATTATTTGACTTTGCAAGTATTGATATTGATATCTACAATAAATTAACTACCGACATGCTAATGACTATTCCTTATTCTTTCACAACTGGGTTCGCAAGTGGTTGGGGTAATATAGGAAACATGAGAAATACTGGAATTGATGTTCAGCTTTCGTTTGATGTTTTGAACAAAAACGACTTTTATTTGAATATAAGTGGAAACTTTAACTATAATAGTAACACTATCACCAAACTATTTGGAGGAAGAGACGAATTTGTAGTTCCTAATACAGGTATTAAATACAAAGTTGGAATGCCTTATGGCGAGATATATTATGTTAGATATGCTGGTGTAGATCCTGCTAATGGAAAGCAATTATGGCTAGATAAAGATGGTAATATAACAACAACTTACTCAGAAGATAATGCTGTATTTACAGGTAAACAACGTTTTGCTCCTTTTGCAGGGGGAATACAAATTAACTTTGCATGGAAAGGTATATCATTAAATGCAGATTTTACAGCTGTTGCTGGAAAATGGACTATTAACAATGATAAATTCTTTATAGAGAATGCAAACTTTGCTGCAGATCACAACCAAACAACTAACATATTATACAACTCATGGACAACTCCAGGCCAAATTACAGATATTCCTAAATATTCTGAAACAAGAAAATTTGACACACACCTACTAGAAAATGCGTCATATATACGTCTAAAGAATTTACAAATTTCTTACTCTCTTCCTAAATCATTAATGAAGAAAAGTGGTTTTATGAGAGGTGCTAGAGTTTATGCTATCGGCAGGAACTTACTTACAATAACTAAATACAGTGGCTACGACCCTGAGGTTGATAGTAACCTACAACTAGGTAATTACCCAAACTCAAAGCAATTTACCTTTGGTGTTGAACTTACATTCTAATAACAATTTATGATAATTATGAAAAAAATAATTTATATAATAGCTTTTACTTTACTTTTAGCTACATCATGTAACTTAGAGAAACGCCCATTAGGTTCAATAGACTCTGGGCAGGCTATACAATCGGTAGACGATGCTATGAACATGAGGAACTATCTATATCTTAGATTAAGGTCTCTCTCTTCTGGCGGGGTAATAAATTCAATGGAACTTTCTGCTGATTCGTTCCATGCGTCTCAAGGCTTTGGTAACAGAGGTGGTACTTTTTATAAATGGGCATGGGACTCATCAGATGGCACTATTGAAAGCCTTTGGTCTGCCCCTTATGCTATGATTTCTAATGCATATTTTGTAATTGAAGGGATTAATAATCTTGATAAGAGTAATCTTAGCGAGGCTGATATTAATAAACTAAACATATATCTTGGTGAATCTCATTTTACAATTGCATACGCATATTACTTATTAGTAGAGAGATTTTGCACAACTTACGAGCAGGGAAATCTTGCGAACTCTTTAGGTGTATGCCTAATAGATAAATATGAACCTACTTCTGATCAAACTAAATATAAAGCAAGATCATCTATGGAAGATACATACGCTAGAATACAACAACACCTACAAGAGGCAGCAAAATTATTAGCAAATGTAGAAGGCGCAAAAGGTTCTGAGTACCTAACCAAAGATGCTGTAACTGCTTTTGAGGCAAGGGTTGCGCTAACTATGCAAGATTGGGATACAGCAATAGCAAAATCAACATCTTTAATTAATTCAAATAAATATGAGTTAATTTCAAATGCAGAAACATATAAAACAATGTGGCTTAAAGATGATGGCCAAGAATGTATAGTTCAAATGTACGCACTAAAGGATCCAGCATCACTTCCAAACGCAAATGGTGGCTACTACATAGGATATAATAGCTCAAATAAGCAATATTCTCCAGATTTTATACCTGAAAAATGGGTAATAGACTTGTATGACAAAACTAATGATATTAGGTTTAACGCATATTTTCAGGAACAAGTTTTAACATTTGCCACATCACAAGTAGCAGAGAAAGCATTTATTTGTACTAAATTCCCTGGTAATCCAGATCTTTATGCTGGTAGCTCAAATTATGTTAATAAAGTTAAGCTTTTTAGAATTGCTGAACAATATTTAATTGCTGCAGAAGCTTATGCTAATAAAGGAGGAAACGATGCTGCAAGTTCAACTATATTGAACAAATTAAAAGGTAAACGTATTGAAAACTTTAACGAGGGTATTTTACTCTCAGGTGATGCATTAAAAGCTGAAATTAAAAACGAAAGAATAAGGGAATTGTTTGCGGAAGGATTTAGATTATTGGATATTAAACGATATAAAGCTAACTTAACGCGTTCAGGTGCACAAAATACCAAATTAATATTTGCTGCAGGTGGAGAGGAGACAGAACTATTATCTAAAGACGCAAGTGATTTTAGATTCATTTTCCCTATTCCTCAAGCAGAGATAGACGCAAATCCACAAATATCCGGGCAACAAAATCCTGGTTACTAATAAATTAACTTAACAAAGACTTAATAAATAATATTATGGTTAAAAAAATATCATTGTTTATTTTTCTATTAGGTGCGCTGTTGTCTTATACATCATGCTCTCAAATAGATTTAAAATACAAACCTACAAATAATGCAATTTCATTTGCAAATGATAAGGGTAGTTATACAGTTAAAGGAGAAGATATAAAAATTCAACTTTCTAGAGGTAACTTGGATGGAGATTTTACTGTTAAGTTAAATTTAACAGGAGACAGTAATTTTTCGTTAGAATCTAGTTCTGTCAGCTTTAAAAATGGAGAAGGTACAGCAATAGCAACCATTAAATATGACTTTGCAAAATTAAAGCCTGGCTTAATATATAAATTTAATATTAAAATAGATGACTCTCAAAAAGGAGAACTCTCTCCAGCCGCATATAGCGAGTATAATGGAAGTGCTTCTATGCCGCTAGAGTATGAAGATTACGCCGAGATGAGTTATTCAAAACCAGGATTTCTAGGAAGCATGGTAAAAGGCTCTAACTTTAAACTACAGAGGGCCAAATATACCAAAACTTACTATAGGTTTATAGGTTTATTTAATTCAACTACTAATTTTGATTTTGTTGTAAATTTAGCAACAGGTGAAATAAGTGATGTTAATTTAAAATTAGGTTCTTTAGGAACTGGTGATGCATTTACTGTTTACATGTTCCCAACAGGATTGCAAGTGGATAATACAGCAATTACTGCTTATCCAAGAGTAATGTATACGTTCTGGGATACAGAAACTGGCCTTAACCCAGAGGGAATAAAAGCTGGAGATGTATTTTACTCTAATATGTGGGCTGCTGTAGGTAATAGCTTTGCAAATTCAGGTAAATCATTTAATGAGTTCTTTACAGTAACAAAACTTCTATAGAATTACCATAAATAAAAATAGAAAGGCTGACGATAATACTATTATTTAGTCAGCCTCTTTTTAATCAATAGAAATATATGAATAAATTGCAAAAAGTAATATCAATCCTGCTAACATTAACAATATTGATTGCTTGCTCTAAGAATAATGGACCAGCTCCAGAGATTAGTATAGACCTAAGTAAGATACAAACTAATAGCAAGGGAGATGTGGTAGTAGCAAATTCAACTGGTACAAAAAGTACTTTTACCATAGAATCAAATACAGATTGGAGTGCAAGCCAATCTGGAAATTACAATTTTAATATTTCTCCACTATCTGGAAGTGCAGGCAAAAATGATGTTACTATTATAGGAGTGACTAATACTGGAACAACAGATCGTACATCTACACTTACAATTAAGTGCGGAGACATAGTTAAAACAATAAACCTAGTTCAGCCCGTTGTTAGACTAACTATAAATCCACAAACTTTAGAAATGGATGCTAGTGAAAGTTCTAAATCTTTTAATATTACTACAAACGCAGAATGGTCTATAAATAAATCTGAATTACCTACATGGATAAAGGATATAAAACCAACTAGCGGTACTGGAGATGCTGTTATAAACATAACAGTTAATAAAAATACTATAAAGAAGAGCAACTCATACATACTTCCTATTAATTACGCTAGTACATCTGCTTCTATAGTAGTTAAACAAGCTCCAGCTGCAAATAATACACCTACAGCACCTACTAATCTTAATCCAGCCGAAGGTGCTACAAACGTTTCTGTGCTTCCTACATTTAAATGGAGTAACTCTACAGATGCAGATGGTGACGAAATCACGTACACAGTTATGTACTCAACAGATAAAGTATCTTGGACTAGTCTTTCATCTGTAAATACTACTAGCGCAACATTAAATGGAGCACTCGGCCTTCTAAAACCAAACAGCAAATACTACTATAAGGTTGTAGCTAATGATAATTATGAAAATGGAAGAGCCGAATCTATTATTGTATCATTTACAACTGGAAATATTACAGCTTACGGAGACGGAAGTTATAAATTATACCTAGAAAGTAAAAAGGTAAATCCTTGTATTCTAGTGTTTACAGGTGATGGCTATACAAAGGAACATTTTAACTATGGTGGCTTGTTTGACCAAAATCTTGATAGAGCAATTGAAGCTTTCTTTTCTGTAGAACCATATAAAACATACAAAGAATACTTTACTGTATATAAAGTAGCTGCATATTCAGATGAAGCTGGTGCTACGATTACCTCTAAGCATATAAATAAGAAGACAGCATTTAAAACAGTTATAGAAGGAGGAAACAGCACCGGAATTAGCTGCGATTATGATAAAGCATTTGAATATGCCAAAAAGATTCCTAATATTACAGAAGAAGTATTATATAACAGCGGAGTTGCAGTTATTATAAATGAAGACATATACGCTGGCACTTGCTATACTGTTGTTTCTGGTGGCAAGGGTAAATGTGTAGGAATGATACCAGTTTCTACAGGTAGTGGTAATCAAATGACTAAATTTGAAAACGTAGTTATACATGAATTTGGCGGACACGGGTTTGGTCGTCTAGCTGATGAATACGTTAATTACAATTCAGAACTTCCAGAAAGTAAGAAACAAAATTTAGCCACATGGCAATCTTGGGGATACTCTTTAAACGTATCTTCTACTGCAAATAGAAACGAAGTTCCTTGGAAAAGATTCTTCACCGCATCGGGGTATGGTCACGTATCTATAATTTCGGGGGCTTATTATTACCAATCCGGCGCATATAGGTCAGAGAGTAATAGCTGTATGATTGATAATAGAAAATATTTTAACTCACAGAGTAGATATATGATGGTAGAAAGGATACTAAGTATAGCTAAAGAAGAGTTTAGTTTAGATAAATTTATTAGTAAAGATGTCCAAAAGACAGATAATAGTGGCGTAATAGGTACAAAAGTACCTTATGACTTTAAACCACTAGGTAAGCCTATTATGGTTATAAAATAACTTACAATATAAATTTAAGTATACTAACTTTATGTAAAAATGATGCCCAGCTATTTCTTAGCTGGGCATCATTTTTTATAGAGCTATTTATAAAAAGTAACTTATAATATTATTTCTGTGCTGCTGCGGGAGCAGATGGCAATTTTTTATCTGCTGGAATATTTAATGCTTTTTTAGCTAGAGGAAGTACGTCAACACTAAGTTCACTCTTATAAATAATTGAACCTACAGATAAGTCATAGATATATAAGAAACCATTATCTTTTCCTATTTTTTCAACTGCTTCGTTTGCTTTTTTAATTACTGGAGCTAAAAGAACTTGCTGCATTTGCGTATATTCTTGTTGCGCATTTTGCTGAAACTGTTGTATCCTTTGTTCCATATCTTGCAACTCTTTTGTTTTAGCTTCTAATACAGCAGCTGTCCATGTTGCATTCTTTTGATTATAGGTTTGATACTTTGTTTGGAACTCTGTTTGCAAGCCCTGCATGGTCTCTTCTAAATCTTTGCTGTATTTTTCTAATTTAACTACAGCTGAATCTCTCTCTGGCATTAGAGCCACAAGCTCCTGCATATTAATATGTCCAAATTTTAAATTTTGCGCAAATGATGGCGCACAAACTACTAGCAAACCTAATAAAAATAGTGTGATTTTTTTCATTTTAATTGTAATCTATTATTTGTTTTTCATTAATTATATCCTAATTCTTTTAAAATAAAGCTATTTAGATTATCGCTTGGATTATTATAAACAACACCTTTTATAGCTGCAAGGTCAAAGATAATCATAAATTTTCCATTTTTTGCAATTTTATCTATGGATGCTTGCACTTTTATCTTTATAGGGTTTAATAACTCCTCGGATTTTTTCTGTAAATAACCATCTTGGCCAAAATAAACCTTTTGGAGCTCTTTTAACTCATTTTCTTTTCTGATAATTTCCGCCTCCTTGTCTGCTCTCTGATACTGGCTCAAACTAGCCTTAGAAGACTGATAACTTTGGTAAAGAGTCTCTATTTTTTTTAAATCAGCATCTATCTTAGATCTATACTGTTTACTTAAATCTTCTAACTCTTTTTGTGCCTTTAAGTATTCTGGCACTTTAACTAAAATAGAATCTGAATTTATATAACCTACTCTACCTTGAGTGGTTACTGTATTTTGAGCATTTAAAAAGCAAGTTGTCATTAAAGATAACATCGCTAATAGAAATATCTTTCTCATAACTATATTTTTTAGAATTGTTGTCCAATAATAAAGTGGAACTGACTTCCTCCCCTCTTTAAGTCTTGGTTAGGAACTGGGTCGAATCCATATCCCCAGTCTATACCAAGCATACCAACTATTGGTAAAAGTACCCTTAGACCAACTCCTGCAGATCTCTTTATAGAAAATGGATTAAAATCATTGATATCAGACCAGCAATTACCTCCTTCTAAAAATACTAAAGCATAGATTGTTGATTGTGGCTGTAACACAACTGGGTATCTTAATTCAAAAGTAAACTTATCATAAACATTACCAGAATATGCATTTCCATTTAAAGGAGTTAATGAGCTATTTGGATATCCTCTTAATCCAATAATCTCAGAGCCATAAGTATTATATCCACTCATGCCGTCTCCACCTAATTGAAATCCCTCAAATGGAGAGTATCCTAAGCTTTTATTATAATATCCTAAATATCCAAAATTGGCCGCTGTTTTAAGTACTAAGTCCCCTACAATCTTAGTGTAAAGTGCTCCTTTAAATGTCCACTTATGGTACTCTATCCATTTGTATTTTTCTTGATCGGGCATTTTTGAATAATCAGTATTCTTATCTCTAAATAGAGAATATGGAGGAGTTAACTGCAGGCTAAAAGTAAGATCTGAACCACCTCTAGGATATATTGGCTGGTCTGTAGAGTTCCTATTAAGAGAAATCTTATAACTAGCATTATGAGATGTTCCTGTATTAAACAAGAAATTATAATTCCAATTTAAAAGTTTATATGATTGCCAACTTAGTTCGTGATATAACACAAAATAATTATCTGGCCACTTTAATCTGCTTCCTAAGCCAAGTGCCGCTCCATAAACCTCCATATATTGATCAGAAACTTGATAATAATAATAAGAATTAGTCTGACGAGTATAGTAGGCCGACACGCTTAAAGAAGTTGGCTTAGTTCCAAAAAGCCAAGGTTCAACAAAACTAGCAGACAAGGCAGTATAATATGTTCCATTTGTTTGAAAGCGTACAGATAATGTTTGTGCATCTCCAAGAGGAACAGGCCTCCATGCATGTTTTTTAAATACTCTTTTTAAAGAAAAGTTATTAAAACTTACTCCCACCGTTCCAACAAAAGTATTTCCTCCCCAGCCTCCAGATAACTCTAATTGGCTATTAGGCTTTTCTTCAACATTAAAGGCCATATCTACAGTGCTATTATTCTGATTAGGAATTAAGCTATAACCTTTTTCTGAGTAAGCATTTTCTGGCTCAAAGTGCCCCATAGAAGCAATCTCTCTAATAGAGCGCTCTACATCGGACTGACTATACAAATATCCAGGCCTAGTAAAAATAGCTCTTCTTACTATTTTCTCATTTGTTATAGTATTACCATTAACTATAATGTTATTAAACGTAGCTGGTTTACCCTCAATAATTCTCATTTCTACATCTACAGAATCGCCATCAATATTTTGCTCTACAGGCATTAGATTAAAAAATAAATACCCATTATCTGAATACATCCTTCTAATATCCATATTTTGCTGTTTACCATCGCCAAAAAGTCTTTTTTCCATGGTAACAACATCATAGACATCACCTTTTTTAAGCATCAACACATTTGCCAATTGCTCTGAGCTATACACAGAATTACCTGTCCACGAAATATTTCTAAAATAATACTTTTTACCTTTATCTATCTTAAAATTTAAACCTAATCTATCCTCCGATATATAATATAAAGAATCTTCTACAATTCTAGCATCTCTATAACCTGCCTCATTAAAAACTTGGATAAGAGCTGCCTTATCTGTATCATATTCTTTCTCATTAAATTTCTTTGTCTTAAAAAAATTCCAAAGACTCATATCTTTAGTTTTCTTCATAGAAGCTGCAAGTTTTCTAGAGCTAATCTCTTCATTCCCGATAAAATTAATTTTTTTCACTTTTACCTTTGGACCTCTATTAACAATAAAATTAACCCTCACAGCATTTTTTACCACAGTGTCATTCTTTTGAGCAACATCTACAGCAACCTTTAAAAATCCTTTCTCCTTATAGTATTTTTTTATGATATCAACAGAAGATTTTAATAAATAATCAGACAGCTCTGTTCCCCTTCTAAGCTTTAATCTATCGGTTAAATCTGTTTCTTCAGATTTCTTCATCCCAGTATAAACGAATCTAGAAACCCTAGGACGTTCTACTAATCTTAAGCCTAAAATAATTGTATCTTTTGTCTTAATTGAATCTATATAAAACCCAGCATCGGAAAACTTCCTTTGCATTAATATTCTTTTTAGAATTTGAGATAGATCATCGCTAGGGATAGTAAGTTCATCTCCCAGACGAAGCCCAGTTAAAGAAATAATCTGCTCCTCTCTTAGATAGTTTATTCCGGAAACTTTTATTCCTCCAATAATATAGGTTTTAGGATTGTTGTAATCAATTACAATATTTTCCTTTTTTTCCTGTGCACTAAGCATAATTCCAAAAGGAAATAATAGTGCTAATACGATGATAGTTCTAAATAATTTCATCTAACTGTAACTGCTTTTTTTATTGTACTTTACCAAAACGTCTATCTCTCTTTGCATACTCCTCTAAGGCTGACCGGAACTCATTTTTGCGAAAATCGGGCCAAAGAGTTTCGGTGAAATAGAATTCGGAATATGCTGTTTGCCAAAGCATATAGTTGCTAATTCTTAGTTCTCCGCTAGTGCGAATAAGTAAATCTGGGTCTGGAATATCGTGAGTGCTTAAATTTTCTTGTAATAACTCTGGAGTAATGTTTACGGTAATATGTCTAGCAGATTTGATAATTTTATTTACAGCTTGCACAATATCCCATTTTCCACT
>CAXYUL010000025.1:0-12871 GCA_964292095.1 uncultured Bacteroidales bacterium
TATTCTAAGCGAAGGAGAATTTTTACCTAATAATATTGATGAACTTAGCTTGGGCGATATTATCTCTTCCATTCTTTCTGCAATGCCAATTATATCAATCTTATCACTTATCCCAAGTTCAACTAGAGCATCATAAGCAAAGGCTAGCTGACCCTTTCCACCATCAACTAATATTAATTGTGGTAGATCTGCACCTTCTTCTATTAGCCTAGAGTATCGTCTAAATACAACCTCCCGCATAGTGGCATAGTCATTTGCTCCAACAACAGTTTTTACATTAAAATGTCTATAATCCCTTTTGCTAGGCTTCCCATTTTTAAACACCACACAAGCAGATACTGGAAATGTGCCCATAGTATTTGAGTTATCAAAGCACTCTATATGGAGCGGAAGATGACTTAGCTTAAGCTCTTCTTTAAGCTTAACAAGTGCTGTGTTTTTCTGCTCTTGTGGGTTCTTAAGTTCCTCTTGTTTAAGCCTCTCAAATTTAAAGGCATTTGCATTCTTGGTACTTAGTTCTAATAAAGCAGCCTTATCTCCTCTTAGTGGTATATGAATTTGCTTCCCGATATTTAGCTCTTGGGGCATAAAAGGGACAATTATCTCGTTGCTGGGGCTTTGTTCTGGCTTTAATACATTATAAGCTTCGATTATAAAGTTACTTAAGACGGCAGAGGCTTCCTCCTCTATATTTAACTTAAATTCCATATTAAAGGTCTGTATTATACAGCCAGCATTTATGCGCATAAAGTTGCCAAATGCCCTATTTTTATCAAAAACGATAGAAAAAATATCTAACTTAGATATGCTAGCATTTACAATTAGGGATTTGCTATAGTGATTGTTTAGGAGTTCAATTTTTTCTTTATAGTAATGTGCTTGCTCAAAATTAAGCTCTTTTGCAAGGATACTCATTTTATCTTTATATTCTCTTACCAAAGAAGCTACATTGCCTTTTAAAATTTCTTTTATACTGCTAATTTGTGCATTGTATACTTCTTCGGAAATGCCAGCAATACAAGGACCCGCGCATTTTTTTATATGAAAATTTAGGCAAGCTTTAAATTTTTGACTATGTATATTTTGGCTATTTAGGGCAAGATTGCAGGTTCTAAGCTGAAATAACGAATTTATTAAGGCTAAAAGTTTATAAGCATGACCAACAGAACTATATGGACCAAAATATAGAGATCCGTCTTTTATCAGCCGTCGAGTTAAAAATACTTTTGGGAAGGACTCATTTTTTATGCAAATCCAAGGATAGCTTTTGCTATCTTTTAGCATAATGTTGTATTTTGGTTGATATTGTTTTATTAGATTATTTTCTAGTAGTAGAGCATCTTCTTCTGTTTCTACAACAGTATGTTCTAAGTTAAAAATTTTAGATACTAGAGCTTTTGTTTTGCCATATTTTTTGTCTATACTTGTAAAGTATTGAGAAACACGCTTTTTTAGGTCCTTTGCTTTGCCATTATATATAATTGTGCCATTGGCGTCGTAGAATCTATAAACGCCGGGGGAGTGTGGTAGTAGCTGTATTTTTTCTTTTAATAAGCTCATTTAATTTTTATTTCCATCTTTTTTTATTGGGCTCTTTACTTTAATGTACAAGAAGATATCATGCAAAATTAGATAAAAGAATTGTTAATCCAAACTAGTGAAATTGGAAAAAATAATAATAAAACTTATTTTTACTGTATATTTGCATTTAGTATTAGTATTATATGAAGAAGCAATTAATAAATAATAAGCAATTAAAGGATGCTCTTAAGGTAAAGGGCATTTTTGGAGATGTGGTTGCCGCCTTGGCTATGCATATAAGCGGTCTTAATAAAATGAATGATATTTATTCGCACATTAAAGATTATCAAGGTATTGAGTTTGCCCAAAAATTGCTTGAGTATTTAAATATAAATTTTAATTATTTAGAAGAGGAGCTAGAGAATATTCCAACAGAAGAGCCCTTTATAATTGTTTCTAATCACCCTTTTGGAGCAATTGATGGTATGGCAATGCTTGCTATAATTGGTAAAAAAAGAAAAGATTTAAGAATACTCACTAATTTTATTTTATCTCATATTCCAAATTTAGAACAACATTTTTTTCCTGTAAATCCATTTACAGATAAACCTGGCCTTAGAAGTAGTTTAAAGGGTTTAAAAATGGCTAAAGAGCATTTGCTAAGCGGTGGCGTTTTAGGACTTTTTCCTGCTGGCGAGGTGTCTTCAAATGCAAATAAAGATAAAGTTATTAAAGATATTGATTGGCAACCCTCTATTGTTAAATTAATTAAGAATTCTAGTTTGCCTGTTGTTCCTATTTATTTTGATGGCAAAAATTCTAAGTTCTTCCATTTTATAGGTAAAATTCATCCATTATTAAGAACTGTGCGTTTGCCAAGAGAACTTGCCAATAAGAGGGATTCTAGTTTTTGTATGAGAATAGGTAGGGCAATATCCTCTTCCGAAATTGAGGAGTTTACTTCAGATGTAGAGTTAGCTAAGTATTTATGGAATAGGACTTATGCATTAGAAGCAAATATAGATAGAGAGCTATTAGATGATTCTAAAGACCAATTGTTAGAAGATCAAAAAACTGCGTACTCTGTAGAAATTGCACAAGCAGTAGAGAGGGATATTTTAAAACAAGAAATTGAAAATATTAAACAAGATAGATTATTTCAATTAGGCTCTTACGAGTGTTACTTATCTGATATTAGTAATATTCCTAATATTATGAGAGAGATTGGAAGGTGTAGAGAAGAAGCATTTAGACACGAAGGAGAGGGAACAAATAAAGAACTGGATATAGATAATTATGATACTTACTATAAACATTTGTTTTTGTGGGATAAACAGTCTTATGAGGTAGTTGGTGCATATAGACTTGGTTTTGGGTCTGATATTTATAGTAAATTAGGGAGAGGTGGTTTTTATACTAATTCTCTATTTAATTATAATGAGTCTTTTAGTGTTTATTTAAAAAAATCTATAGAATTAGGACGTTCTTTTGTTAGTTTAAAGTATCAGAAGGAGGCCTTGCCTTTAATCTTGCTTATTAAGGGATTAATGTATACAGTAATAAAGTATCCCAAAGTTAAATATCTTATAGGTCCCGTAAGTATAAGTGCAGCCTATCCTTTATTTTATAGAAGTCTTATGATTTATTACTTAGCTCATAAACAAGCAATGCCAGAACTTGCTCATTGTACTTGCCCCAATCATCCTTTTGTAAGTAATTTTAATAGAGTTAATCCCTCTTGGTTATTATCTAATAAGACAGAATCCTTAGAAAAATTTGATAGGTTTATTTATCGTTTAAGTAATAACTCTTATAGATTACCCACCTTATTAAAAAAATATCTTAAGATTAATGCAAAAATTGTAAGTTTTAATGTAGACCCCGATTTTAATTATTGTGTAGATGGTTTAATTATGCTAAATCTGTCCGAGATACCAAAGTCTGAGATTGACTCTCTATCAAAAGAGTTTGATGATAAAGAAATGGTTTATAAAAGGTTTGATATTTCTAACGAAGAAAGATAGATAGCATAATCTAAATTAGAATATGTGTACAACCTACGGCACTGGGTCGTAACCACTTCCGCCCCATGGATGACAGCGGAGAATCCTTTTAATAGCTAAGAAAAGCCCTTTAATAGGGCCGTGTTTTTTTAGTGCCTCTATTGCGTAACTAGAACAAGTTGGGGTAAATCTGCAACTTGCTGGTTTAAGTGGCGATATTAATATCTGATATGTTTTTACTAAGAAGATAAGAGGCAAAGAGAGGGTAGATTTTTTTTCTAAAACTACTTCTTTAAATTGTGGCCCAGCTAAATGGCTTATTTGTTTTTCTGCTTTTTGAGACAGTTTCTCTAATATCCCTTTTATACATTTTTCTATTTGCCAATAGTTTAAAATAGTTTTACTATTATATATAACTAAGAAGTTTAGTTTATAGCTATTTTCTGGATATTTTAGCGTAATAGCTTCTATTTTATTTAGAAACTCATCTTTATTTAATCTGTAAGCCTCTCGTATTCGTCTTTTTAGTAGGTTTCTCTTTACGGCTCTTTTAAAGTTCCTTTTTGGCACAGAAATCATAATAGATGCTTTAGGCTCGCATGAAGAGTTATTTACTGGAACTAATAGAAATACAATTTTAAAGGGAGTATTGTAGAACGAATTTCCCTTTTTCATTAGTAGGTCTATTTCTTTAAATGAGGATAGACGTTCTTTTTTTGTGAGAGTTTTTGGCATGTGCCTATTTATTATTAGCTTTTTCTTTATCAAAGTAAAGGATTAAGGCTTTGGCTATTGATGGGGCCTCTGGTGTTGGGGCCATTATAAAGGTGTTAAGTTTAGCAGCTTTCATTGCCTTAGCCGTAGTTGGCCCAAATGTGGCAAACTTTATGTCATTTTGCACAAAGTCTGGGAAGTTTTCTAAAAGAGATTTTATATCTGAAGGACTGTAGAATACAATAAGTTGGTAGTCGTTTAAGTTTATAGACGATAGGTCGCTGTTAATTGTTTTGATAAAAGCAGCACTTTCGTTCTTAAACTTTGTTTTAGCAAAAAGCTTATGTAAATCTGTCTTTTGATTGTCGGCTGTAGCTAACAGAAAGGTTTCATCTTTGTGTTTGCTCCCTATAATGTCAATTATAGAGCTTACAGTGCCATTACCAAAGAAAATTTTCCTTTTTCTGTAAACAATATGTTTTTGTAGGTATACTGCAATAGCTTCAGAAATACAAAAATATTTCATTGTTTCTGGAACAGTAATCCTTAAATCTTCGCATAGTTTAAAAAACGCATCTATTGTTGTTCTAGCAGTGAATACTATAGCGCTAAAGTCTAAGATGTTGATTTTTTGAGTGCGGAATTCTTTAGCGCTCAAAGGCTCAACCCTAAAAAAGGGCTTAAAAAGTATATTTACGCCGTATTTAGAAATAATCTCTGTGTATGGCGAGTTAGTTGTAGGGGCTGGTTGTGAAATTAAAATATTTTTTATACTCATATATTTAATTATTGTGAGTTTATGTCTACAATAAATTACTACTTATTTTAGGGCTTTTGTGTCTACGACATAGAAAATAAGCACGTTACACTTAGAAGTGGTATAACTTCTAGGCTACAAAGATACACAATCCAAAAAAAATGTGAAAATCCATTTGAAATAATTATTTGATAAGTTCTAATTAAATACACTAAAACGCTTATAATTAGGCAAATATAAAATGCAACATAAAACCAATAAATTGATGTATTTGGTATTATACTAAGTAAAAGTAGTGAAGAGAGCCAAATAAGTAGACCAAATCATAGAGAACTAAGGCTTATTTTGTATAGTAAAATAAAGCAGTCATTTGAATTAACCCAAGATAGTATCTGCATACTCATTTTCTTAATTATTATGAATAATATTAAGAATAGTCCTAGGGTTAGCATGTTTATGCAGATGTGCGAACTTTCAAAGAAAAAAAATCGTAGTGGTAGTAGGTTTACTGTTAACAAGATGGATAGTAAAGTGCCAAATGTTAAAAAAGAATTTCTACAGGTTTGTATATTAGGGTCAGATTCTAGCCAAATTGTTTCTTTTAAGCTAAAAAATGAGAGCCAAATGTGTTTTATACCCTCTAAGATTCTTGAGTAAAAAAATGCAAAAAAACAGATAACGCTAATTAAGATTAGCATGTTGAATATATTGTCGGGAAGTGTAAGATAATTAATAAAGTTTGCAGAATTATTATTGTTGTTTAGTATAATTGCTTCTGGCCAAGCTTTAGAGATATGTTCACTACTCACTAGTATGTTAGTTGCATTAAATATCATTAAATTTTAAATAAAAAACGTTTAATTACCTCTTTTTGCTTTGTAGCCCATAGTGCATAAAATTTCTGTTACTCTATCTCTTAAATCGCCTTGAATAATAATTAAACCATCTTTTGCAGAGCCTCCTACACCG
This sequence comes from uncultured Bacteroidales bacterium, assembly GCA_964292095.1. Taxonomy (GTDB): domain Bacteria; phylum Bacteroidota; class Bacteroidia; order Bacteroidales; family UBA932; genus Egerieousia. The sequence continues at coordinate 5,965 of CAXYUL010000025.1, forward strand.
CATTTTGTTTTAAGCAGTTTGGCTAAATCTTGCAAATCTGTATCTGTTCCAATAAAGCCCTTAACAACCGTAACTTGTTTACCTGCCCTTTGTTTGCGGTCTATAGCTACAATTAATTTTTGCTCTTTTGGCTCAAGCGTTTTTGCTTCTGCCTGGGCTTCTTGTTGATAATTAAAGTTGGGATTAGTTGAGTAAACCATTCCCAATCTGCTTTTCCAATCGTTATTAGACATTGTAAATATTATTTGTTGCAAAGTTAGTATTATTAATGCAAAATAATACTATCTTTGTATAATTAGGCTGAACAATAGCTTATAATTATTTGTTAATAAATAAATTAACTATATTAACTATATTAACTATATTAACTATGAAGCTACTTTTAATTTTATGTACTTACTTAAATATTACATTTATGGATACAACATTTAAACTTCCACAGTTGCCTTATTCTTTAGAAGCTTTGGCACCAGTTATTCAGCAAGAAACAATGAACTATCATTATGGGAAGCACTTGCAGACCTATATAGATAATCTTAATAATCTTATAGCGGATTCGCAGTATAAGGGGAGCGATTTAGAAACAATTATTAGAACAGCTGATGGTCCTATTTATAATAATGCTGCCCAAACCTTTAATCATACTTATTATTTTCAAACATTATCTCCAAATGGAGGAGGAGAGCCTAAGGGTAGGTTGAGAGAGGCAATAGATAAGAAGTGGGGTAGCTTTGAAGCTTTTAAAAAGGAGTTTTCACAGAGTGCGATTTCTATTTTTGGATCAGGGTGGATGTGGTTGCAATGCGATTCTACAGGAAATTTATCTATGAGTAGAGAGCCTGCTGCAGGTTGTCCAATAGCTAAATCTTTAATACCCCTTTTGACAATTGACGTTTGGGAGCATGCTTATTATTTAGGCTACCAAAATAGGAGAGCTGAGTATGTTAATGCTATTTGGAATATAATTAATTGGAGAAAGATAGAGGAGAATTACGACAAAATTAAGTAATTTTTCAATTACTAAATATTACCTTTTTTGCAATTATGCTTAGGTATCCGGCACGTATTACTAGGTGCAACATATAGGCTATCCAAAGGGCTTGAATAGAAAGTGGGCCTTTAAGCAGGTAATAGCTTGCAAAAAAACCTAATACGCTATAAAACATTGCGTTTCTAATAGATTTTGATGCGGTTGCACCTATAAAAATACCATCCCAAGTAAAGGCAATACAACTTAGAATTGGCATTAAGAGTAGCCATGGCATAAATCTTTTAGATTCAGCTATAACAACGCTATTATCGTTCATAAATTTAAATAAACTCTCACCTGCAAAATAGTAGAAGAAAGTTGAGATAATAGCAATACTAAAACACCACTTAAAAATAACTGTAATTGCTTTTTTTAGTGAGGCTTGGTCTTTTGCTCCTATAAATCTGCCAGTTAGAGCTTCTCCAGCATATGCAAAGCCATCTAGGAAATATGAGTATAGCATCATTAACTTCATAATAATGGTAGAGATAGCAAGTAAGTTATCGCCATATTTTGCAGAGAGTGATGTAAAGCCTGTATATATAAATAAGAAACATATAGAACGTAAAAATAGGTCTTTGTTTATTACAAAGAATCTTTTTATGTGCTTTAGGTTAATGCTTTGTTTTATATTTATGTATTTAAATAGCTTTTTGTAGTAAATACAGAGTAGTAAAATAGATAAAGTAGCTCCAGTGTATTGTGCAACTACGGTTCCCATTGCAATTCCAGAAAAGCCCATTGGAGTGAGTAGAGCAAAATAAAGGCTTGCTAATAGGTTCATAATATTTACTGTTACATCTATAATCATTGGGCTAATTGCATTTTGCATTCCAATAAAAAAGCCTTTAAAGACAAATAAAGATAAGGTTGCAGGAGCAGCCCAAATTCTTATAAAGAAATAATCTCTAGATAGAGCCTCTACTCTTGGCGAGCATTCTATAAATTTAAAGGCTGCTTCTATGTATAAAAATTGGATAATCCATATAAGTACTGCAATAGATAGTGCGGTAACAATGCCTTGGGTAAAAACTCTAATTGCAGAATTAAAATCCCTTGCTCCATAGGCTTGGGCAACCATTCCTCCTGTTCCTATTCTTAAAAACCCCATGTTCCAATAAAGAAGATCAAAGAGCATAGTAGCTATTGCAATACCACCAATAAGAGTGGCGTCTCCTAGTCTGCCGGCAATAGCTAAATCTACCATTCCAACTAAGGGAACAGTAATATTTGCCAAAATACTTGGGATAGCTAATTTAAGAACTGCTTTATTCAAGACCTTACCTATATTTAGTTTCGTCCTCCAACATACCAAGATAAGAATCGTATCGTTCTACAGCTATGTCGCCTCTTTCTACTGCTGCCTTTACTGCACATCCTGGTTCATGAGTGTGAGTACAAGGTGCAAATTTACAGCTATCCATGAATTTTAACATGTCGGGAAAATAAGTACTTAATTCTTCTTTTTTAACATCAACTAGTCCAAATCCCCTAATGCCAGGAGTATCAACTACATAGCCTCCTGTAGAAAGTGGGTGCATTTGGTAGAATGTGGTTGTGTGTTTGCCTTGCAAGTGGTGAGAAGAAATTTCACCTACCTTAAGCTCCAATGTGGGATCAAGTGCAGAAATTACAGAAGACTTTCCTACGCCAGAAATACCAGAAAACAGTACAACTTTGTCTTTGCAGATTTGGCGCAAACTATCTATGTTAGTACCTTTTAGTGCCGATACTTCTATAATTTGGTAGCCAATCTTACTATATAATTCTTTAAACTTTTTAAGTTCTTCTTGTTCTTTTTGCTCATATAAATCGCACTTATTTACTACAATAGAAACGGGTACATTATACGCACCACAAGTGAGCAAAAATCTATCTACAAAAGGGAGCTTAATGCTTGGATAATTGATAGTAAGTACTAAAAAAACCATATCTAAATTAGAGGCTATTATATGAGATTGCCTAGATAAATTTGTAGATTTTCTTATAATGTAGTTCTTTCTTGGAATAATATCTTTGATTACAGCTATTTCTCCTTCTGCGCTTCCTGTGGTAAACCTTACAATATCTCCAACAGCTATTGGATTTGTAGAGTCTGTATCTTTAAGCCTCATTTTACCTCTTACTACAGCATCAAAAGGCTCCCATTTTGGAAGCATAGAAAGCACATAATGGCTTCCTGTATGTTTAATAACGGTGGCAAGTTGTTCAATTGGCATAAATTGTATTTCTTCTTTTGGCATTTTAGCAAATTTGCTTGCAAATATACAATTCTTATGGGAGAAAACCCTTTTTGCTTAAAAAAATACAGCGAATTCATAAATTTAATGTAAATTTGCTAATTATTAAACAGCACAACAATAAATGTATACATTAAACGAATTAAATAGTTTTATAGAAAAAGGTCTTTTTTCCCTTAAATTTAATGAGCCCCCCAAGGAGTTATATCAGCCAATAGAATATATGATATCTATTGGAGGAAAGCGCCTAAGGCCATTAACTTGTTTAATGACTTATAGTTTATTTTCTAAGACTATAGACAAGCAGATCTTATATCCAGCAATGGCCTTAGAGATTTTTCATGGCTTTACGCTAATCCACGATGATATTATGGATAATGCAGCAATTAGGCGTGGGCAGGCCACAGTATACAAAAAATGGAATACCAATATAGGAATTCTAAGTGGGGATGTAATGAGTATTAAAGCCTATGAATTATTATCTGTTGCAAATACTAATTATCTTCCCGACACATTACAATTATTCACCAAAACGGCAGTGCAGGTGTGCGAAGGGCAGCAATACGATATGAACTTTGAGAATATTCCATTTATAACCATGGATGATTACATAAAAATGATAGGTCTTAAAACAGCCGTGTTAATTGCATGTTCTGCAAAGATGGGAGCTTTATTGGCGGGAGCAGACAAGAAAACATGTGAAGCTCTTTATCAATATGCCTATAATCTTGGGATAGCATTTCAAATTCAGGATGATTACCTAGATTCTTTTGGCGATAGTTCTATATTTGGAAAGAAAATAGGGGGTGATATATTAAATAACAAAAAAACGTGGCTGCTTGTTGATACTTTTAAAGAGGCTAGTGGCGAAGACAAAGAAATGCTAAACAAGATTTTATCATATAAGGAGGATATGGCAGAGGAAAAAATAGCATTTATGAAGGCTTTATACAAAAAATTATCTGTAGATAAGAGAGCGATAGAGGCTACAGAGTACTATAATCGCTTAGCTTTAGAGCAGATAGATAAAGTAGCGTTTAGCCCGGCTCAATTAGAACAATTACAATTATTTGCTAATATGCTCCTTAAGAGAGAGAAATAAATATTAAAAATCATAATCATGAAATTTAGCCAATTAAGCAATGATATTTTTGACAAATGCATTGCAGATTATCACAAAACAAATGACGTAGATGCTAATATAAACAATCCATATCCATCTAGGAGTATAGAGTATTTTCTATATTTAAAAAACTGGATTGATACTGTGCAATGGCATTTAGAAGATATCATTAGAGATCCGCAAATAGACCCAATTGCAGCGTTAAAATTAAAAAGGCGCATTGATAAATCTAATCAGGATCGTACAGATTTGGTAGAAATGATAGATAGCTATTTTTTAGATAAATATAAAGCAACTAAGATATTAGACAGTGCTACAATAAATACAGAGAGCCCAGCATGGGCTATAGATCGTCTTTCTATTCTAGCCCTTAAGATTTACCATATGCAGGCAGAGGTAGAAAGAAAAGATGCTGCACCTGTACATGTAGAGGAATGTCAAAAAAAGCTAAACATTTTGTTAAGTCAGAGAGTAGACCTTTCTACTGCAATTAATCAGCTTTTAGAAGACATAGAAAAAGGCAAGAAATATATGAAAGTTTACAAGCAGATGAAAATGTATAACGACCCTGCTTTAAATCCAGTTTTGTACGCCAAATAATTTTTATGGCTAAACAAAAACATATACTTATAATCCGTTTATCTGCTCTAGGCGATGTTGCTATTGCAGCTCCCTTAGTTAGAGAGTATGCACTTGAGAATCCTTCAATTAAGTTTACTATGGTTTCGCAAGGTTTTGTTGAGCCTATGTTTACGGGAATTAAAAATCTAAACTTCTTTGCTATTAATATAAAGAAAGAAGGTGGTATTGCTGGCTTGTATAAAGCAGCAAAATCAATTTCTAAATTAAAGCCTACTCATATTGCCGATATGCATGGGGTACATAGAAGTAGAATTTTAAGAACTTTTTTACGGCTAAGAGGTATTCCTTCTTATTCTATAAATAAAAACAGGTTGGCTAAACGGGCTTTAACTAAGGCTAATAATAAAGATATGAGTCCTTTACCAACAAGCCAAAGGCTCTACGAAGAGGTTTTAATTAAGATTGGATTAAAAGATTTAAGATTTGCAAGCACAGATACGATAATTACAAAAGACGCTAGGTCAATTTTTTTTGATTTTAAGTCGGATGATGAATTTATAGAACAAATATCTAAATCTAAGCAATTTAAAATAGGGATAGCTCCTTTTGCAAAACATATAGGGAAGTGTTGGCCGCTAGATAGTATGGAGGAAGTGATTGCAGAATTGAGTATGGATAGCAATAATATGATTATGCTTTTTGGTGGAGGAATAGAGGAAGAGAAAATTCTTATGGGTTTGGAACAGAAATATACTAATACTTATTCGCTTGCTGGAAAGTATAAATTAGGGGAAGAATTAAAGATAATGAGTCATTTAGATCTTATGATTAGTATGGATTCGGCTAATATGCATTTGGCATCATTTGTGAGAACGCCAGTTATTTCTATATGGGGGGCAACTCATCCTAATGCTGGCTTCTATGGATGGGGGCAGGATAAAAATAATGCCTTACAAGTAGAAATGTCTTGTAGGCCTTGTTCTATTTATGGAAATAGAGCTTGTAGAAAGGGTGATTATCCTTGTTTAAAAGCTGTAAGTCCCACAATGGTTGTTGATAGTGTAAAGCGTTTAGAAGCGAGCTTTGCAAATAAAAAATAATACAAATATTATATAATTTAAATGTTAGACAATATAAAGCATATATCCAAAGGTAAAATAGAAATAATGGCTCCTGCAGGTAATTTTGAGTGTTTAATGGCTGCAATACAAGGTGGGGCAAATTCTGTCTATTTTGGCGTTGGCAATTTAAATATGCGTTCACATTCTGCTAATAATTTTAGTCATAAAGATATAGGGGAAATAGTAAGAATTTGTAATGAGCATGGTGTAAGGTCATATTTAACCCTTAATATTGTAATTTATGACCAAGATATTATTCCAATGCAAGAGGCTCTAAAAGAGGCAAAAGCAGCCGGAATTAGTGCTGTTATAGCGTCGGATATGGCCGTAATTTCTTATGCAAGAGAAATTGGAGTAGAGGTTCATATTTCTACTCAACTAAACATATCTAATTTTGAGTCGCTTAAGTTCTATTCACAATTTGCAGATGTTGTGGTGTTGGCAAGAGAACTTAGTCTTGTACAAATAAAAGAGATTAAAAATAAAATAATAGAAAATGATATTAAAGGACCTTTTGGTAAACAAGTTCAATTAGAATTGTTTTGCCACGGGGCTCTATGTATGGCTGTTTCTGGGAAATGCTATTTAAGCTTACATCACTATAATGCATCTGCAAACAGGGGGGCTTGTTACCAGCTTTGCAGGAGAGGCTATGAGGTTAAAGATTTAGAAACTGGAGATTCTTTAAATATAGATAATAAATATATTAATAATGAAAAACAAGGAGTAATTAAAGAAAATACTAAATTTGATGAAAAAGATACGGAAGAACAAGAAATTAAAAAGAAATTAAATGATTTATTGTCAAAAA
>CAXYUL010000026.1:0-12800 GCA_964292095.1 uncultured Bacteroidales bacterium
TAATGAGCTTAAGCTGTTTTACTGCATATGCAATATTTGGATTAGTAACGCCAAATGGTGGCCTAAAAAATAACACTTTACTACCTTGTAATTTTTCTAAGATTGTATTACAGCTGCTAATATCTTCTAGTAATTTCTTTTTACTCATTACAGGAAAAGTAGGTGAGTGACAAAAAGAGTGATTTCCAATTAAATGACCTTCTTTTACTATTCTTTCAACTATCTTAATATTGTTTTGAGCATTTTTTCCTATACAAAAAAAGATTGCCTTTATATTATTTTCTTTTAAAATATCCAAAATTATTGGAGTGTACTCGCTGTTTGGTCCATCGTCAAAAGATAAATATAATTTATTTGCAGTTCTATCTCCTCTTAGTATGGCATTTAAATATACTCCACTGCCAATTGAGGCCGAAGCATATATAAAAAAAGCCAGTATAGATAGGCTTATTATAATTGTAATAATTATTATCATTTTATTTTTTCTAGAACAATAAAACTCTTATCTGAGTTTTTAATTCCAATATTTTCTAGCAATTCTACTTGTAACTTTCCTAGTGCAATTATAAGTGATTGAGCTATTTGAGTATGAAAATTTTTTCCAACATTTACTATTGCATTATATTTACTATTAAGCTCTGCCTCATTTTCTTTTATATTACCTATATTTATAGATTTAATTATTGCTAAAGGGTTTTTGCTTGCTTTAGTGCTTAGCATAAAAAAAGCAACACCATCTTTAGCTTGGTTAAATTTATTATACATACCTAATCTTGTGCATATAGCTAACTGAGTATTAGTATTTTCATCAGCTGCCCCTAGTAGCACGTTTTCTACTATTCCATCTTTTAATAATGTTATTGCATCTAAAAGTGCAGATTCAAAGCTATAATCTCTGTGAGAGTATGTTACATTATAGCCATGAGCTCCAGTAATTATCGCAATTTGTCCTCCAATAGTATTAAAAGTAGATTGAATAAATGGAGTTGGCGCAAGTAATTGTTCATTATTTTCTATGATGCTCTTTAAGAACTTTTCGCTATCAGCTAAACAGCCCAATGCACTAGCTGTTATAATTGCGTCGGGAATATTAATATCTGCTTTTTTAAGACAATCCATTGCCACCCCTACTCCCTTCTTTAGTATAGAACTCATCCTTCTACGCATATTTGCACAAGGTATTAATTCTTTATAGTCTAAAGCTTCTTTATCGCTAGATATGGCATTTATATAAATTTTAGGCTCTGGCTTGTCCATTTTATTATCAATTATATTTTCTTTGGCAAATATTAAAGAAGCGTTATTACCACCAAAACCAAATGAGTTTGACATAACAGCCTTAATATCTTTATTTTCTAGTAGTCTGCAAACAGGAACCAAAGATAAATCTTTAATTGGACTAACAAAATTTAGCGATGGAAAAATAAGTCCTTTAGATAAAGATAGCACAGAATAGACAGCCTCTATTCCGCCTGCAGCAGCTAGAGTGTGACCTGTATATGCTTTTGTAGAACTAAACATGGGCGCATTTGTTAGCCATATTCTTCTTATAGCTGCCCCTTCGCTAGCATCATTATTTGCAGTTCCTGTACCATGAACATTTATATAGGCAATATCCTCTTTTTGTAAGCCGCTCATTTTAATAGCATTAGTCATTGCTAAAAATGCTCCTTCACCATTTTGAGAAGATGCTGTTTGGTGATATGCATCGTTTGCATTGGCATAAGCCGCTAAAAAACAATATGGTTCTTTTTTTATTGTTTTAGTTTTTTGCAATACCAAAAAAGCTGCTCCTTCTCCTAAGTTTAGGCCTGCCCTTTCTTGGCTAAATGGTTTACACTTGTTATTGTCTAAAATCATTAGAGAATTAAAGCCGTTAATGGTAAATTTACAGAGTGCATCTGTTCCTCCTACCAATACAGCATCTAAAATATCTTGTTCTATAAGTCTAGCCCCTAAACCTACTGCGTTTGCAGCAGAAGAGCATGCAGTACTTATAGTGCTTGTAAAATCTTTAATTCTGCAGTATTCTGCTATTTGATGTGTACTACAATAACAATCGTGGCCAACAACAAGCCTCAATCTTCCTTTTGTAGCGTCTTTAATAAAATCTTTATAAAAATTTTCTGTTAAATCCATTCCACCAACAGATGTGGCAGATATTAAACCTACTCTCAACAAAGAAGTATCTAGGGCAGAATCTCTAAGTGCCTCAGATGCGGCTAACATTCCTAAGAGCGCTGTTCTAGAATATGTTTTATTGTCTTGTATTTTAAGTAAATCTTTTAATTGGTCATTAGTATAGCTTACCTGACCAACTGGTAAGTTTAATGTAGACTCAAAAATGCTAAGTGGCACAATGCCATCTCTACATGCACAAAGAGATGCTAAATTTTCTTTAACATCTAATCCTATTGCAGAAATAACTCCTAAACCACTTATAGCAAGACTCATATATTATTTTTTTCTATTTTCTATAATGTAATTAGCTAGTGTAGTAATAGAATAAAAAATTGGTTTTGCCTCATTAGGATTCTCTAACCTTATTCCATATTCTCTTTCTAAAATTATTATAATCTCTAAAGCATCTATAGAATCTAAGCCAAGCCCTCCGTCAGCAAATAAAGGAGCCTCATTATCTATATCTGCTTGTGTAATATCCTCTAAATTAAGAGCTTCTATAATTTGCTCTTTTAATAGTTTCTTTAAATTTTCTAAATCTTGCATAGCTCTATTTTTTATACTAATTTTTATAAATTTATTTAATATTTTTTAGTTCCGCCACCATCATTTGGCATTTATATTTTTGTTTAAACTCTTCGCACCAACCAAAAATAACTTTTTTAGCAGGGGTATTTTTTAATATTTGCAAAGCGTACTCCTTCATAAAGCACATATCTGGCTGCGAAGTTATAAAAAAAGTGTTCTCCCCATTAATTTTATGTTTAATACATAGCTCTCCCAGTACTACATTTGGCAAGGTATACACAAACACAGCAGGGCTCACAGCATCATCTCCACCCTCTATAAGTAAATTCTGGTGATTTACGTCGCTATCTAAAGACGAGCTAGAATTTGCTAAAATTATGGCAATATCCCTAGCTTCAAATTCTTGTTTGGCCAATAGATATTGTGCAGCAACGTAACCTAACTTACATAAGTCATCCATTTTATAAAATTTAAGGTTAGACTCTGCTAAATTCTTAAAAGCAGCTCTAATAAAAGCCGAAAATTCTACTAAAGGCTCTAAGCCAAAGACTACATTACCATTTACAACAACTCTATTAGACTCTATAAAACACTCTGCAATAACACTTAGCTCATCCTCTACAAAAGAAACATTATCATTTTCTAAATTCCTAGAAAAATCTTCCTTTGCATACTCCTCCAAAGCTAAAACAATAGCAGCATTGCAACCTCCAAAACCAGATGCTGTTTTAACCGCCCTTTTCATTTGTATATTTCTATGCTCTGCACTTATATTAAGTGACTCATCTACACCTAATTGACTAAAACCAAGGCTAGCAAAAACAATCCCCCTCCTAAGCTGTTCAACACATAGAATAGTTTCAATCACTCCAGCCGCTCCAAGAGTATGACCAAAATAGCCCTTTAAGCTATTAAGAGGTACATCAGATAATTTAGCCAAAGTTAAAGCCTTACTCTCCATTTGATCACTATACAAAGTAGCTGTACCATGAGCATTAACAAAACTAATATCACTCGATTTTAAAGCAGAAAATGCCATAGCCTGCTCAATTGCTAAACACAACTCAGCTCCAGTTCTAGAAGGTCCCGATATATGATTTGCATCATTTGTAATTGCTCCTCCTTCTAATACAACTCCGCAAGAAAGATTCTCATTTACAGTAATTAGCATTGCTCCAGCAGCCTCCCCCAAAGATAGTCCATCGTGGTTTATATCATAAGGCCTACATGGCTTAGAGCTCAAAGACTTAAAACTAGCAAATCCGCTTATAACAAACTTAGTAAAACAATCAGCTCCAGCTACAACAATATTAGTAAATTTTCTACTTCTAAGTAATCTACTTGCTACTATTTGAGATGATATTCCCGATATACATGCGTTAGAAATTACCAAAGGCTTATGCTTAGCTCCAAAGAAGCTACCTAATTTAGAAGCCGTATGATGCAAATACACATCCTCATTTATAATCTCTGTATTGTCCTGTAAGCTATCTATATTGCCCTTTGTGCTAGAAATAATAAGCAGACTATCATCAGCCGCCAAGCTAAGTCCACTTTTCTGTAACACACTAGAAACCACAGTAACTAATATACTCTCAAAACGAGTAAGAGACTTATCTTCTACAGCACTACTACTATTAGTATAAACTCTATCATCTATCTTTCCAGCTATATAGTCATGTGAAAAAACATCATCTGCACAAAAAGTAGCCAGGCCACTCTTGTATTCCAAGATAGAATCTACATTTTTTTCTACAGAATAGCCCAAAGAACTAAGTATTTCTGTTGCACCAATATATGTGATAATATTACTCATAATCTACACAATTACCCCCCATTTTTCTTTCCATTCTAAATAAAAAGCAGGACTAACTAGCTGTAAATCAAATTTTAGATCTAGAAAAACCTGAACACTACTTGCCACCGCCACTACCTTCATATCACTCTCTCTAAAAATTGTATATTCAAATAATATTTTAGCTGCACGACTATTAAGATACCTTGTTTCTACTATAGCTTTCTCTCCACATCTTAATGGAGTCTTATAATCTATATTAACATTAACTAATGGAGTCATATAACCATTATTATATATATCCATATAATCTAAACCTCCATATTGCTTACCAAATGCCTCCCTCCCATCTTCTAAATATCTAAGATATTCGCCATGCCAAACAATCTGCATAGAGTCTACCTCACTAAATCTAACCTTTATACTAGTTCTGTTAATTAAATCTGCTTTTTTCTGTTTAGCTTTCATATAATTATTCTTTTATAGCCACTTTCATTTTGCAAGATCCAACTTTTATTTCATTAGAAAAAATATCTGCACGCACCAGCACTATACCAAACACCTCTTGTTCAACCTTTAAATTACAGATTAAATGTTCTCCCACTTCTGGCAAATATTCTATATTCATATCATTAATAGAGCCAATAAATCCTAAAGGAACGCTAGCCCCCCTACTTATAAAAATATATCCTATTCTTAATGCAGCGCTTTGTGCTATAAACTCAACTAGTCCGCCCTCACAAAAAACGCCATCTTTGCAAAAAATATTATCCTCTCTTATAGTTAAGCCACTCACACTCTCTAGGCTGTCTTGTGATATATAAAACAACTCATCAACCATTATAATTGGAGGACGCTGTGGTATATAATTTAAAATATCTTTACCTCTAACTAAGGCTTCCTTAAATACTCCCATAATAATCCTTTTTTACCTTTTTTCTTACGTAAGACATCCACCAAATCGCTTTTAGGGTCGTCTGGGAAAATCCAAGCCTTACCTGTATCAATTGCCATTTGTTTTATCTTATTAAAATCCAAGTCTTTTGCCACATAATAACTTGGCTCTAACAAAGAATCATCTCTAGTAATAATTTTATCTTCTATAGCTAGTTCACTTAAACGCGTTCCGGGATAAATCCTCATTCCAAAAAAAGGGAAATAAACACTATATTTTATTTTTTTAGAATTTTCAATAGTCTCTCTAATACTCTCCATAGTTTCTCCATATCCCCCCAATATTAAAAAATGAGAATAAAAGATATTATGCTTAAGACACAAATTAGAATTTTCATAAACATCGTCAAAGGAAAAATTTTTTCCATAATTCTTAAGCTGAGAATTAGAAAAAGACTCTGTTCCAAACTCTATATGCGTTAAGCCAGAGGCTTTAAAAAGGCCTAACAAATCGTCGCTCAAATTGTGCGGAGAAAAATATGCACCCCAATTTATTTTTATTCCACTCGCTATTAGCTTCTCTGCCAATTCTATATTATAATTATTAGAAATATTAAACACAGAGTCTGTAAAAAATAAATAATTAGCCCCTGTTGTCTTATTAATATACTTAATTGTTTCTACAACATTGTCTGCATCTAGTGTTCTTACACAACGCCCGTCTATAATTGGATAAGAACAATATATACATTTGTAAGGGCAACCCCTTTTTGTTTGAATATTTAAAACACCTCCCTCTCTCCAATAATAATCCACCAAAGAACTTTCACATTTAAAATGCAAAGAACTTAAATAGGAGCTATGTTTATTACAAATAAATTCAGCATTGTTATAAAAGGCCATACCTTCTATTGTACTCAAATCCTCCCCTTTATCTAAAGCAATTATGGCCCTATACAAACTTTCTTCACCCTCTCCTATAATGCCATAATTTGGCTTTAGGGCATCAAACATCGCTTTAGGATATATAGAAAAAGCAGCTCCTCCAACTATAATACAAGAATCGCTCACCAGTCTTATTTGCTTAATAATATTTGCATAACCATAAATAAAACTAGTTTTATCTAAAGAATTTGCTCCATCTACATTTCTAATAGACACACAAATATATTTTGGCTTTAAAGACCTAATTTTATCACATAATTGCTCATCACTTCCCAAATTACAATCAAAAACATCAAATTCAAAATCCTCTAGTTTAGTTTCTAAATAAGCTTTTAAATATGAAATTCCAATGGGATACACGGGATATGGTTCCTTATATCTATTTGCAGAAATAAATAAAACTCTTTTCATCAGCTCCAAAATTTATAAAAGTTGAACCACTGAAACGGTGATGTAGCAACAACCTTTTCTAATTCAGCTATATATTGAGTTAAAATTTGTACTTCTAGGCTTTTTTCAGCTTTTCTATCCGCTCTATTGGCCACAACAAAATGGAACTTATACTTAAAGCCCTTTTCTCTAATGGCAAAATAAAAAACAACAGGAGTTTTTATTCTCGACGCAATTTTATATGGCCCAAGTGGGAATAAAGCAGGATTTCCCATAAAATTTACCTCTAAAACATTTGATTTATCTAAAAACCTATCTCCCTGAAAACAAATATATTCATTTTTATTTAATGCAGCCTTAATTCTAATAATACTATCTAAAGAATCTATACCAACTGGAATAATTTTATAATTCTTTTCTACAGACCTCTCTAGCACATCTTTAATCTTTTGATATTCGGCATCATACATAACTACATTCATTTTTGCCTCATACTCACCAAAAAATGGAGCCCCCATCTCCCAACATCCAACATGTGCTCCTATCATTACCACTCCAGTATTGGAGTTTAAGATTTCTAAAAAGGTAGAATAATTCTCAAATTCAAATTTATATCTATCTTTTAATCCATTTAAAATTGCAACTTTATCTATAATAGTTTGCCCAAAAACATAATAATGCTTTAGTATTGCAAAAGCAGAAGAAATAACACTCTTTTTAAGAATTTTTCTATGAAAATACCAAACAGCTGCCGTTGCTTTGGGCGCAAATGGGACAAAATATACAACAACTAAACATAACAACCCGTAAGCAGCCCTAATTCCTAAATATTTTATTGTAAAAACAAAAAAAAGATGTCCTAAAGAACCTCCCCTAGAACTTCCTTTCCACTGTTTTTCCTTATTATCTACCATTAAGCTTTGTACAAATAAGATTATAAAAATCTTCAAACGTTTTAATTCCAACAAAATCGCCACCAACTAAGGTTATCCCAAAATTTTGTTCAACTAAAACCACAACATCTACTAAATCTAAGCTATCCAAGTCTAATGTTTCCATAAGATTTGCATCAGCTCGTATATCGCTTAAATCTACTTCAAACTCCTCGGACAAAACAAGATTAATCTTTTCTATTATTTTACTATTATCCATAAATATTAATAATTATTTCTTTACTATTAGTGTAGAATTTGTTCCCCCAAAACCAAATGAATTAGATAAAAACATATCAAATTGAGTATCAACTCTTTCTTTTGGGATATTTAGTTTACTAGTAGCATCATCGCCACTATTAAAATTAATATTTGGAGAAATGAAATTATTATTCATCATTAAAACAGAATATATAATTTCGCTTGCACCAGCCATCCACATCTCGTGCCCTGTAAGACACTTTGTAGATGTGATATAAGGATTATTCTCTCCAAAAACCTCATATAAGGCTTTTGCCTCATTCATATCCCCTATAGGAGTAGATGTAGCGTGGGCATTCACATATTTAATTTGGCTAATATTAACTCCTGCGTCTTTAATTGCCATAAGCAAAGAACGCTTTGGCCCATCAACATTTGGAACAGAAATATGCTCTCCATTAGATGAAAACCCATAACCAATTACTTCTGCCAAAATATTTGCTCCCCTACTCAGTGCAGACTCATAACTCTCTAGTACCAAAGATGCAGCACCACCACTAGGAACCAAGCCATCTCTATCTTTATCAAATGGTCTAGAAGCCTCTTTAGGTTTATCCTCTCTTTGCGAAAACGCTCCTAAGCCATCAAAACTACCTACAGAATAAGCATTTACCTCCTGCGCACCTCCACAAAGCACTCTCTCTTGCAAGCCATTCTTTATTAATAAATACGCCATTCCTATTGAATGAGAACCACTTGCACAAGCACCTGCTATTGTAAAATTTATACCTCTTAAATTAAATATCACAGATAAATTCATAGTTACAGTAGAGTTCATAGCCTGAAATATATTTCCAGAACCTATTAGGCGCGTATTCTTTTTCTCTCTAAGTATATCTACCCCCTCAATTACTGCAGCAGCCGTGCTATCATTTCCATATAAAATGCCTACCTCATTTTTCTCTAAATAATCTTTATCCATTAAGGCCATTTTTAGCGCTTGTTCGCTTGCAACATAAGCATAATGTCCCTGTTCAGAAAGGCATATCCTACTTCTTCTATCTAAAACTCCCTTTAAATTAGGTTGTTCTAAAATTCCTGTTAAGGCAGAGCAAAATCCCATTTCTTTTCTTATAGGGTCTAAGCCAATCCCC
Organism: uncultured Bacteroidales bacterium; assembly: GCA_964292095.1. Classification (GTDB taxonomy): domain Bacteria; phylum Bacteroidota; class Bacteroidia; order Bacteroidales; family UBA932; genus Egerieousia. The sequence continues at coordinate 9,021 of CAXYUL010000026.1, forward strand.
GATTTTCCTAAATATAAAGACTCTTTAACCTCTTCTAAATTTTTACCTATACACGAGTATATCCCCATACCCGTTATTACCACTCTTGCCATTACGTATATAAACCTCCATTAATTGAAATAACCTCACCTGTAATATAAGCCGAACCCTCTCCAGCCAAAAAGCCAACTAACTCTGCTACCTCTCTAGGCTCTCCAAATCTACCAGTGGGAATTAATTTTTTTAAAGAACCTTCATCTAACTCTGCTGTCATATCTGTTTTAATAAAGCCAGGCGCAACTGCATTAACAGTCACATTCTTTTTAGCTACCTCCTGTGCAAGAGCCTTAGTGGCCGCAATAATACCTCCCTTAGCAGCAGCATAATTAGTTTGTCCAGGTAATCCTTTTATTCCCGACAAAGAACTTATATTAATTATACGCCCATATTTATTTACAAGCATATTTTTAAGTACAGCTTTAGTAACATTAAAAAAGCCATTAAGAGAAACATCTATCACGGCATCCCACTCCTGAGCTTCCATCCACATCATTAAATTATCCTTTCTTAATCCTGCATTATTAACCAGAACTTGTATATAGGTGTCGGGATGCAAATTATTCCAAGAATCTATTGCAGCTATCACCTGATCTCTCTTAGAAGCATCAAACTTAATTAGTTCGCCATCACTTCCACAATCTCTTACCATAGAAAGAGTTAACTCTGCCTCTTTTAAATTAGATATATAGTTTATGAGCACATAATAGCCCATTTGTGCAAGTTTAATAGATACTGCTCTGCCTATTCCCCTACTTCCGCCTGTTACAAGTGCGTATTTTAGGCTCTTATTCATTCTTAGAATTTTGTAAATAATTAATAACTAATTCTATCTCTTTATATTTTGGTGTATCATCTATAAAACAAGGGACAATAGACCTAATATTATTATAAATTTCTCTTGTTTTACTAGAAAGTCTATCTTGCATTTTTAAGCAATCAACAGCCTGCACTATAGCAATATAATGAATTGCCATTACTTGAAACGAATTTTCTATAACTTTTTTTGTTAACAAAGCAGAGTTAGTTCCCATGCTTACAATATCTTGATTATCATTATTATTAGGGATACTGTGCACATACATAGGATTAGCTAGAGTCTGACATTCTGCTGTTGTAGAACTTGCTGTAAACTGCGCAGCCTGAAGCCCATAATTTAAGCCTAACTTACCCATGTTAACAAAAGGTGGTAAAATTTCATTAATTTTACTGTTAAATAAATAATTTAACTGTCTTTCAGCAAGCATAGTCAACTTACAAACAGCTATTTTTAACTTATCCATTTCAAATGAAACATAGTCGCCATGAAAATTTCCACCATGGTAAATATTATTGCTGCTTTGATCAACTATTGGATTATCGTCTACAGAATTAAATTCTTCTATTAATATCTGCTCTGTATTATCTATAGTTTCTAAAATAGGACCTAAAATTTGCGGAACGCACCTTAAAGAGTAAAAAGGCTGTACCTTATGTTTAAAAACAGACTCTTTATGATCTCCTAAATATAATTCTAACTCTCTCTTTTTTAAGGCTAAACTATCAGAAGATATTTGCCTCATTCTTTCTGCAACTTTATTTTGTCCCTTATGTAATTTTAATTCATTTAGTTCAGCTGCCATAAAATCATCATATGATGCTGCAATCTCGTTCATCATAACAGAGGCAATAATAGCACTATCTAAAAGTTTCTTTGTATTAATTAAATTAACTATCCCTATTCCAGTCATTACAGCAGTGCCATTTGTTACTGCCAAGCCTTCCCTAATAAACATTTGCAAAGGCTTAATATTTAGAGCGTTTAAAACATCTATTGTATTTCTCTTTTCTCCTTTATAAAAAACTTCTCCCTCCCCTATTAATGTTAAAGCAATATGAGCTAGCTGCACTAAATCTCCACTTGCGCCCACACTTCCATGGCATGGAACAAAAGGAATTATATCATTATTTATAAATGTTTCTAGGATTTCAACTAATTGAACATGCACTCCAGACTTACCGTTTAAAAATGTTTGCAACCTACTTAGCATTGCACTTTTAACATAAATAGGCTCAAGGGCCTGTCCTGCGCCGCAAGAATGAGAACGTATTATGTTGTACTGTAAAGCTTTAAGATCAGAGTCATTTATCTTATACTGAGCCATTGGTCCAAAACCAGTATTAATACCATAAATTATCTTCCCTCTCGAAAATTTATCCAAAAAATTATAGCTACTCTCAACTTTATCTTTATCTTTTTGTTTAATACATAGTAGTGTTCCTCCAAATAATATGGAGTTAATTTCAGTTAGGTTCATTATATTAGATCTTAAATAATTTTATGCAAAAGTAATATTTTTTTAATAATTATTTATTAATTAACATAAGTTAAAAATAAAAATAAAAAATGGTTTATAGCTTACCATAAAAATAAGACTATAAACCACTGTAAAATAAGTGTTTATACTACTTTATAGCAACGGTTGGCATACTTAGAGTATCCTCTGCTGGTATATCAGTATTAGCCGGCATAATTTCTTGCATAGGCTTTTCTGGAGCAGTATAAGGCGATAATGTTATAACAAATTCTCCATTATTGTCTTTTAAGCTCAACACATTGTTTTTTAGCACATATGAGCTAATGTGGGAAAGAGCCTCTACATAACTGCCCTCAAAAGCCATATTTGGTCCAGCCATTCTAGTCATTCCTAAAGGAGATACAGCAAGTTGGTTCAATTCTCCAAGTTTATAATTTCCAAAAAACAAATTACAACTTGAGTTTCCGCTTATATTAGTACTATCTGAAAAAACTAATGTTGGCACCTGATCTGTTGGAACAGCTATGCTGTCTCCTTTAACTAATAATGATTCAACCTTCCAACTAGTACCTACTTTTAATTCTTCACTTTTACCTGCAGCACACATAGCAAAAATAATTGCCAATGATGCTAAAGCTGTAATTTTTAATAAAATTTTCATTTCTATATATTTATTATTTATTGGGGGCGTAAAGGTAACAATATTTTCTTAAAAGTGGCACTAAAATACTACAAGGCCATTTCTTTCTCCACTTCTGCCACACTTATTGGCAATCTTTTATTTCCTAATAACCTGCATCCATTATCAGTTATAACAATATCATCTTCTAAGCGGATACCTCCAAAATTATAATAATTCTTAAGCTTATCAAAGTTAATAAACTGAGAGTTTACTCCCTCGTTCTTCCATTTTTCTATAAGAGCTGGAATAAAATAGCATCCTGGTTCAACAGTTAAAACATAACCCTTCTTTAACTCTCTAGCCATTCTAAGAGAGGCCAAGCCAAATTGAGCAGATGGTCTAATTGAGCTATCGTAGCCAACGTTAATTTGGCCTAAATCCTCCATATCATGAACATCTAGCCCCATATTGTGTCCTAAGCCATGTGGCATAAACAAAGCATGAGCCCCAGCGGCAACAGCCTCATCTACATTCCCTTTCATTAGGCCTAAATCTATTAAGCCCTGCGCTAAGACCTTACAACTTGCTAAATGTACTTCTTTATAAGTTACAGAAGGTTTAGATTTTGCTATTCCTAAATTATTAGCAGCTGCAACAAATTCATAAATCTCTTTTTGCTTACTTGTAAATTTTCCGCTACAAGGCAATGTTCTTGTAAAATCAGAAGCATAGCCCTCATTAGATTCTGCTCCTGCATCTATTACTAATAAACGGCCATCGGTAAGTATTTGGTGATGACTATGATTATGCAAAGTTTCGCCATTT
>CAXYUL010000027.1:0-12739 GCA_964292095.1 uncultured Bacteroidales bacterium
GATGAATTTGTCGGGAAGGATAGTGAAAATAATAATCAGAGCCCCAATAATGGTGAAAAAGCAGAAGAGTTTTCTAAGTATAATTCGGCAGTTAAAAAAGCAAGGAGTATTCAAAAAGAAATAAAAGAAATTCTTAAAAATATTGAAACAAACAGAGAATTGTACAATAAATTGAGCAATACAGACGATATGCTTGCGCTGCAAAAGAGAATAGAGATGCAAGAGGCTAGGAATTTACTTTTAAGGGATAGCCTAAACTTAGTTTCCCAAAATCTACAAAATATAGAAATGGAGTTCCTCTCTAAAGGCATTCTTATTAATAATATTCCCGACACAGAAACTAACTCGAGTTCAGACCTTACAGATAAAGAACATGTTAAGCACAGCTTTACTTTTGCTAATAACAAACTGGGGCAAACTCCGAGCCTAACATTAGAAGCTCCTGAGATTGATTTGAGTGTTGCTATTAAATTTACAGATGAAACTACGGTTTATGAATTTAGTTTGATTCCAAATAGTTTAATATACCAAATACAGCTTTCTTCTTCATATAAAAAGCCTACTGTTAAGCAATTAAAAGGTATAAATCCTGTTTTTGAAGCTACAACAAGCGATGATAGATTTATTTACACAGCTGGCGTATTTAAAACATATTCAGATGCTTTAAAAAATATTAATAAAGTAAAAAAAATGGGCTTTCCATCTGCTAAGATAGTTGCTTTTGATAAGGGTAAGAGTATAAGCGTAGTAGCCGCTCGTAATTTGGAGAAAAAAGTACCTAAACAAGTGTCTGTTTATCAGGTTGTAATTCTTGGCTATACTGATAGCCTACCAGATGATTTATTAAGCGTTATTAGAAATAATACAGAAAAAGACATTGCTAAATTAATAGAAGGGGGAGTTCTTAAATTTATTGTTGGGCCATTCTCTAGCGAGGATAGTGCAAGTGAATTTGCCAACAAATTAAAAGCTGTTTCTAACAAAAGTATAGATGTAGAAAAAATAAATAAAAACTAAGTACAATATGAGAAGAAGCATCTTTATATTATTTGCTTGCCTTTTGGCACTTAATGTATATGCACAAAAGCAAGAATTAAACCCTGTCTTAAAGAATATTTTTGAACGTAAAAGCGTAAGAACTTATTCTGTAAATGACAAAGGAGAGCCAAAGGCAATTTCTAAAGACACATTAGATCTGATAGTTAGAGCAGCTATGGCAGCACCTAGTGCTATGAATAAACAACCATGGGAATTTTATGTTGTTTTAGTCACAGCAAAAATGCGTGTTTTGGCAAAAGGACTTCCATACGCTAAAATGCTTAAAATGGCAGGGGCTGCAATAGTTGTTTTAGGGGATCCTAGCGTAGGCAAATTATGGGAGCACGATTGCTCGGCAGCAACAGAGAATATGCTTCTGGCAATAGAATCACTAGGTCTTGGTGGTGTATGGACAGCCGCTTTCCCATACGAAGAAAGGGTGAATGCTGTTAGAACTACTCTTAATATTCCCGACAATTTAATTCCACTATGCGTAGTGCCAATTGGCTACCCAGCAGGTAAGACTAGCCCAAAAGACAAATGGAAGCCAGAAAAAATACATTACATTAAGTAATTTTCTTACTCGATGTTAATAAAAAAATACATATCTTTATAGCATTAAATTTCTTTGTTATTTATACCAAAAATCTTTAACTATGATTGCTCTTATTATTGCTCTTACTATTATCGGACTTATACTTTTCATACTAGAACTTTTAGTTTTTGCAGGTATTGGATTGTCTGGGATTTTGGGTGGTGGATGCGTTATAGCATCGTGCGTACTCTCTTTCATCATATACGGCTACTTCTACGGCATCATTTCCATTATAATTAACTTAATTCTTGTGGGTATTTGTTTGTATTATATACTTAGAAGCAAAACATGGAAAAAAGCCACACTTAACACAAATATAAACTCTAAAGTAGACACATCTCCTAATAATAAAGGAATTAAAGTTGGAGATAAAGGCATCACAATAACTAGACTAGCACTTGGTGGACAAGCTAAAATTGGAGAAAACTTTGTAGAGGTATTCTCTAGAGACACCCTAATAAATAATAACAAAGAAATTGAGGTAACTCATATAGAGGACAATAAAATTTTTGTTAAAGCTCGTAACTAATGAGTATAAACTTATAAACAAATAAATATGGATAATAGCATTTCTCTCTTAATCTGGATTGGATTGTCCCTTGCAGGACTAACCTTATTTCTATGGTTCTTCCCTATAACCTTATGGTTTCAGGCCCTAATATCTGGCGTAAGAATATCTCTTCTTCAGCTAATATTAATGCGCTGGAGAAAAGTTCCTCCTGGAACAATAGTTATGGCCATGATAACAGGGACAAAAGCAGGATTACATTTAGATGCAAATGAACTAGAGGCTCATTACTTAGCAAAGGGTAATGTACCAAATGTTGTAAATGCACTTATTTCTGCAGACAAAGCTAACATTACACTTAATTTTAATATGGCTGCGGCTATAGATTTGGCAGGAAGGGATGTTTTTGAAGCTGTTCAAATGTCTGTAAATCCAAAAGTTATAAATACACCTCCCGTTACGGCTGTTGCAAAAGATGGTATTCAACTAATAGCAAAAGCTAGAGTTACAGTAAGAGCAAACATTAAACAACTAGTAGGAGGTGCTGGAGAAGAAACAGTATTAGCTAGAGTTGGTGAAGGAATTGTATCTTCTATTGGCTCGGCCGAAAGTCATAAATCTGTACTAGAAAACCCAGACTCTATATCTAAAGTTGTTTTAATGAAAGGTTTAGATGCAGGTACTGCTTTCGAAATATTATCTATTGATATAGCAGATATAGATATTGGAAAAAATATTGGTGCAGTATTACAAATAGACCAAGCTAATGCAGATAAAAACATTGCTCAAGCAAGAGCCGAGGAAAAAAGAGCCATGGCTGTTGCACTAGAACAAGAAATGAAAGCAAAAGCACAAGAAGCTAGAGCAAAAGTTATTGCAGCAGAAGTAGAAATTCCGCTAGCTATTGCTCAAGCGTTTAGGGAAGGTAACCTAGGTATTATGGATTATTACAAGATAAAAAATATCCAAGCCGATACCCAAATGCGCGAAGAAATAGCAAAATAGTAAACTTTTTTTGTGTTTAAAAAGATTTACACTATATTTGCACTCCAATCGGGTAGCTCCGATATATAAAGTTCTTTAAGACCCGGTGAGATGGGTGAGTGGCTTAAACCAACAGTTTGCTAAACTGTCGTACGGGTAACCGTACCGGGGGTTCGAATCCCCCTTTCACCGCCAAAAGGAATAAAACGCTACAAGCAACGCTTGTGGCGTTTTTAGTTAATGCAAACAATAGCCGAGCTTGCTCGTGCTATTGTTTCCATTAACTAAAAACCATAAAAAGAGCTGTTGGCATTAGCCACAGCTCTTTTTATGGTTTTATTTCTTTTAGGCAAGCCCCGCCGCAGGCGGAGGGGGAATGCTGAACGTTAGTGAAGCCCAATCCCCCCAGCTATTGCCAGCCTGGGGATTGCTGAACAAAGTGAAGCATAATCCCCTGCCTTTGCCTGCCCTCTGTGTAATGCGGCTGTAATGCCTAACCCTGCCTCCTCAAATTTGCACTATATATAATCCCCCCAAACCAAAGAAAAATTTACTATATTTGTTTTTTGTCATCCCAAATTATAAATACGCAGCAACGTGCGCTTTTAAATATAATTTAACAAGAAGGATTGTATTAATAGTTTCTTATCAGTTTGTGCAGGTATAATCTTTTTCTATTTTTTATTATCTCTCAAAATGAATGGTTAACTAATAGTATAGGAAAGAGCTTAATTATAATATATATCATTCTCTTTTTGGAAATTACGCCTTACTTTTATAAATCATATAATAAGAAGAGTAGCCTTTTTATAAAGGTATTTATGATTGTTACACTTTCTGTATTTTATTTAAGTATTTTATTATACAACATACATATTTGCTTATTCATTATACTATTTGGGATAATCTATTATGTTTATATATACAGAATAACTAATAGTTGTGTGTTTTATAGTTATCCAATAATATATATTGTAAAAAATAAAGCTCTATTAAGAACTACTATATTATCATCCATCAGTTTAGCTCTTGGTCTTATCCTTATTTTGTTCTAATGAAACTATCTAATTAGATGGCATAATGCCTATTCAATACAGAATGCATTAACTATAAAATATTTATAAATCTGTCCAAAAAAAGGTAGCAGCTCAGTTAATGCTTGCACTATAATGGTTCACCTCTTCTGCCAGACCCAAAAACAGCCTAAAACGTGTCTGGCAAGTGCCTCAACACAGTTGCCAAGCCCAAAATAAGCCCAAAATGTGTTCGGCAGATGCTTTAACATAGCTGCCAGACACAAAAACAGCCTAAAACGTGTCTGGCAACTATCTTATACCAGCAAGTCCTACAAAACACAAAATTTTGTAGGACTTGCGTGGCTTACAATTAATGTTAGATAGAGAACAAGGGCTTTAATGGCTTACAATTAATGCCAGCCTATAAACTAGGATCTTTATACCTACTCTATATCGCTTTGCTCTCTCACATCTGCAAAAAAATCAAAAACTCCCCACTCTACCATCTACCTCAACTGACTCCTTAAAACCTCACCAGCTTTTAAAGGTGTAACAATGCCATTTTCACCAACATTCCATCCACGTGTAGAGAATCTAGAAACTATCTCATTAATTGTATCTTCTCCAATACCATATTCGCATAACTTAGTTTTAATACCTAAAGAATTAAAGAAGCTCTCTGTCATATAAATTGCAGTATCTATCTTTAAATCATCAGAACCCTCTTTTATACCCCAAACTCTCTCTGCATATCTAAGCAATTTAGCACGTTTCTGTTCCTTCATCACTCTCATTATTCCAGGAAAAACAATTGCTAAAGTAACACCATGGTCTAAACCATGCAAAGCAGTTAGCTCATGCCCTATCATGTGTGTTGCCCAATCTTGCGTAACACCCATAGCCACAAAACCATTTAAGCCCATAGTTGCACTCAACATAAAATTAGCACAATCATCATACTCTAAGTTATCACTCAAAAGACCTGGAGCTAATTCAATAAGATTTGTAAGCAATGCTTCCGACCATTTATCCATAGTCATAGCTCTCTCATCTAAAGTTAAATACTGCTCTAAAACATGGGCATAAGTATCTACTATACCATTTGCAACTTGCTTCTTAGGTAAAGAGTAAATAACGCTAGGATCTAAAATAGAAAACTTAGGAAAGCCCTTCTCATTATGAAAAGCAAATTTTTCGTGAGTCTCTCTCCTAGAAATTACTGCACCATTATTCATTTCAGAAGCAGTAGCAGGAAGAGTTAATACAGAAGCAAAAGGCATAGCAGAAGGAACACTAGCCTTTCCTGTTAAGAAATCCCAAGGATCTCCCTCAAAATTAACAGCAGCAGCAATAAACTTTGTTCCATCAATTATAGACCCACCACCTATAGCAAGAATAATCTCTACTTTCTCTCTCTTGCAAAGTTCTACAGCCTTAATTAATGTTGCATAATCTGGATTAGCCTCTATCCCACCAAACTCAACAATAGAATAAGAATTAAGGGCACTCTTAACTTGGTCGTACACCCCATTCTTAAAAATTGAACCCCCACCGTATGTAATCATCACCTTTGTACCTAAAGGAATCTCTTTTGATAATTGAGCAATCTTACCTTTACCAAAAATTAATTTAACCGGATTTTGAAAAACAAAATTATTCATATATTTCTTTTTTATTAATTATAAATATTCATTAAAATTCACCCTCCTAGAATCACGCATTTTTTGTGCCGCCTTCTTTAATATCTGCTCATTTAAAGCAGAACTATGCCAATAATTTTTTGTCTGCTCTGGCAATTTTGCCGCTGCTGTTGCCCCAAGCCAAGCAATAGCCATATCAACATAATATAAACGATTATTAATACCATTTAAACGCAAATCAATTGCATCTATTAACTTAAACACCTTACTAATATACTCAGGCTCTAAGAAATAGCACATTAACATAATAACTCCAAATCTTATTTCAAATTCCTTAAAAGATGTTAAATATTCCTCTAAAAAAAGCCAAAGTTCCTGCTTATTTTTCTTAACCCACTTAGCCCCACAACAAAAAGAATCACAAACAGACCAACTCTCTATAAAAGGAATAAACAAGCTACAATATCTCAACCTTAAATCTATAGGCATTGTAGCAGAATTTATTAAAAAAGCACAAAGCACAACATCCTCATAATAAAGCCTATTGGCTTTTAAGCCACTCTTAGAATTACAATGCTCGGCAAAATACGAAATCTGTTTATTAGCCACCAAAACACTATCTAAATAATCTATGCCCTCATTCGATTTTAGCAAATGCTTAGCACATTCCCTAATTCTAGGAATTGTAATATCTCCAATAATCTCTAAACTTGTTCGCAATATCATCGCTTGCGTAAGCTCTTTACGCTTTTTAGTATCATTCATAAGCATACATACCATTTAAAATATCATTAATAATAGCACTCTTTATCTCCATTCCCCAATAATAATTACCAAAATTACTCAAAGAAACTAAGGCATCCTTTCTCACAACTAAGTGGCAAGGAATAATCAAGCTAATAGGATTCTTCCCGACACAAGTAGCTACAGCCCTAACAGCTTTTGGATGCGAAGTACTAGCAGCCAAATCTGAATAAGAAATAAGCCTATTTCTAGGCAAAAGCAAAAGTCTCTGCCAAACCTCTAGCTCTAGAGGGCTCCCCTTAAAATAGAGCCTATCTAAAAGATTTTTATTGGGAAGCAAAAGGTTATTAACCGTAAGCCTCTGGGAACCACCATACATTTTTAAAAGTTGATTAGGAAAAAGTTTTTTTAGGTGAGCCACACCCTCTATAAAACCGCAGTAAATTATTCTTCTTTGCCCACTTGCACACAGCTCCTCCACCAAACAAATGTTGCCATAGCTACTAGGAATCATTCTATATTCCAAATATTCTTCTTGCATAAAAATAAGCTTTCTAAAAAACAAATATAGTAAATAAGCTAAACAAATAATTATATCTTTGCTAAAATGCTACTAAATAAAGGGGAATACAACAATAAAATGATCCTATCTAAACAGACCTTTAACGCAATGATTATCCCTCCTAAAGGCTTTGAAAAATTTGGACGCTCATTAGGCTGGGACAATTACTCTACATATTCATCTGACCACGGTAGTTTATTTCACAAAACTGCTACTTTTGGCCACACAGGAAACACAGGCCCCAGCATATTGGTAGACCCCACTAACAACATTGCAGTAATCTTCCTCTGCCATAGGGTGCACCCATTCAACACTGGAAGCCTAGTAGATTTTGGAGCCAAACTCGCCAATATTATTGGAGGGGGATTATAAACACTTATCTTTTTAAAGTCTACCCATTCTCAAAAAGCCAAACTATTTTTGGCTTTAGAAGATAAAAAATGCCCTTGGAGCCAAGAAAAATCAAGAAAAATCAAGAAAATCTATACAAAAACCTAAATTTTTTATAAAAACTTTTGTTAATTTAAAAAAAGTGAATATCTTTGTGTCCGCTTTCAGAAAGAAAGTTAGTTCTTAAAACAATCGGGGTGTGGCGCAGTTGGCTAGCGCATCTGCTTTGGGAGCAGAGGGTCCTCCGTTCGAGTCGGAGTACCCCGACAAAGAGCATTAATAGATAATTCTATTGATGCTTTTTTTGTACACCCAGCATTGGCGTAATCTCATGGGTACAAATCCCTACAGAGCCCTAATAGTGGAATCGTTTAGTCAATAGCAAGGCTGTACATAGTGATATAAAGCTAAAGTGTGATGGTAAGTTTGCCAGACAAAATCCTCAATACTATGAAGTATTAGAAGGTCTCTCAATAGATGAAAAGGTAAATAGATAAAATGTAATAAGTCATTCTTACGAGAACTTTGGAAATAACTGTGTTTTAACGTGCTAAACATGGCATAGGCATAAATGAGGCACACTTTTTGCACATTTAGGGGGGAATTTTAAAAAAGTTAAATATGAAAAAAATCAATTATTTGATAGCCATCTTTATGGCTGCCTTTGTTTTAGCTACAAGCTGTAGCAAAGATGATGATCCAAATCCTGCTAAAGATGTAGAAAACACATATACAGCTGAAAAACTAGTTGTAACAAATGGCGGAGTAGAGGTAGTTGGCTCTACCATTAAGCTTGTTGCAAAAGACAATGCTTCGGCTGAGCTAAGCTTAGAAGGCATTATCAATGGACATTCTACATTTACCATGGATGTAAATGTAATTCAAACAAAAGCAGAGTATTCTTTCTCTGGCTCAAAACAAGTTTCTGGAATGGACGTAAAAGTTGCCGGAAGTATTGTAGACGGAAAAGCAACTGTTACAGCAAATGTAGAAATGACTAGCCCAGAAATTCTAAAGACATGGGGCTACAACCTAAACGCTGAACAATCTCTAGACTGTTTTAATTTAGGATTTGCAAATAAAAGTGGAAAAGTAATGTTTGGCGGAAAGGAAATTCCCTCAGAGGAGTTCACTCAAGATGTAGACACATGGGTTAATCTTATTCTAGGAATGACATTCCAAGATTTAAAACTAAGCTTTACTAAAGACGGATATGTTGGAGTTGAAGGTACATTCCCTTTTGCTAAAGATGATAAAGGAAACACTGTAGCTCAAAAAATAAAAGTTGAAAAATTAGCACGTTACTACTATAATCCAACAAATAAACTACTATCTTTTGATATACCTTTAGGAGACCTACTTAAATCTAAAGCAGATGGCGGTTCAGTTTTTGTGTTTCCACTAGTTTGCACATTTAACAACGATAAATTACAAGCAACGCTTCCTTACGAATTAGCTAAAGCATTAATTCCTTTAATTCCTACGGGTGCAACACTAGATGCCTTTCTAGAACAATTAAAAGGGCTTTTACCTAGTGATATGGCCATGTTCTTCCCTGTTATTAAGACACTTATTACAGATACAGTTAATGCTATAACAGACAAAGATTTAACAAACCTTACATTAACAGCAAAGCTACAAGCAAAATAATATTTATTTATTGCAAATACCTGCTAGCTTTACAGAAAAAATGGCAGAGAGTTTGCTGTCTAGAAAGATGGAGCTATAGGCAAGAGCATTATTGCTAACAGAACATCCAATACAGAGGATGATTCATATACAATTTGTTAAGTGTATGAAGATTTTAATGTAAGTATATCTATTAATACCTATAGTAATCCAACTATTAAGTTCTACTCAAAGAGTTATTCTATTTTAGGTTCAATCCATATTATTCTCATTAAACAAAAGATATTAGTAGAATAAAATAGTAATAATATAGCCAAAACCCCAAAAGTTGCTTCTAACTTTTGGGGTTTTGTTATGTATAATAAAGAAGTATATAACTATTATTTTGTCCAAAATGTTTTAATAAATTGGAACCTTTCGTATTTCTCTGGAGTATCGGGAGGAAGAATACTAGAATAATTTAATTTACCACAAAAAGAGTCTATTGTATTAAAGCCTTTTTCTCCCATAAATTCAATTAATTTTTTATTAAAGTCTTCTACTATGGCTGCACCATTTTTGTACAAAACAGAGCATAATTGTACGCTTGTGGCCCCTGCTAAAATTAATTTAATAGCATCCTCTGGCTTCATTACTCCATTAGAGGCAGAAAACTGCATTCCTCTTACCATTGGAGAAATTATAGCAATCCAACGTAGAGAATTGCCATAATTACTTGTATTAGTTAGTGGCTCAGCCGATTTTAAAGTTAGAGTTTTGATATCTATATCGGGAGTATAAAACTTATTAAATAAAACAACTCCTTTTGCCCCGCATAAATTCAGAGATTCTACAAACCTAGGCAGTGTTGTAAATGTATCTGCTATCTTAACAGCTACAGGTATTTTTATTGCAGAACAAATATCTTTAATTATTTTTAAATACTCTGCTTCTAGGGTATTGCTATCTTTGTTTTTAAGTATAGGCATAGAGTAGATATTTACCTCTAAAGCATCGGCTCCAGCTAATTCTATTTCTTTGGCAAAGTCTAGCCAATTACCTGCTGTAAAGCAATTTATGCTTGCAATTACAGGAATAGTACAGCTTTCTTTAGCTTGTTTTATTAAATTAGAATACTCTCTTAAAGTGTGTTCTTTTAAATAAAAATGCAAATAGTCTAAATTTTCTGTATAAGCAGAGCTTTGATCATTAAGGAATTGCGCATGATTTTCTATTTGCTCCTCAAACAAAGACTTAAGAACAATAGCACCAGCTCCTGCTTTTTCTAAAGCTACAAGGTTATCAATTTTAGTGGTAAATCCACTACTAGAAGCAATAAATGGAGATTTTAATTTTAACCCCATATAATTTACAGAAGTAATTGTCATAATTAAAATATTTAATAAGTAAACTGTTAAAAGCTAAACTAATTTCTCCAATAAAGTACGCATATTTACTTTTTGGTCTACAATGTTATGTACTTTATCTATTGCTACCCTCTCTTGTTGCATTGTGTCTCTGTCTCTTAAAGTAACACAATTATCTTCTAAACTTTGATGGTCTATTGTAATACACAAAGGAGTACCAATAGCATCTTGTCTTCTATAACGTTTACCTATCGAATCTTTTTCGTCATACTGACAATTGAAATCCATCTTTAATTTAGACATAATCTCTCTAGCTAACTCTGGTAGTCCATCTTTTTTTACTAGAGGCAGAACTGCTAATTTAACAGGAGCAATTGCAGGATGAATCTGTAGAACAACCCTCTCCTCTCCGTTTTCTAACTTTTCTTCTTTGTAAGCTCCCGACAAAATAGCTAAAACTGTTCTATCCAAACCTATAGATGTCTCAATTACATAAGGTACATAACTCTCGTTGGTCTCTGGATCAAAATATTGTAGTTTTTTCCCACTAAACTCTTGATGTCTACTTAAATCAAAATTAGTTCTAGAGTGAATACCTTCTAGCTCTTTAAAGCCAAATGGAAAATTAAACTCTATATCTGTAGCGGCATTAGCATAGTGAGCAAGTTTATCATGATTATGAAATCTATAATTTTCGCTTCCTAAACCTAGAGCATTATGCCATTTTAAACGAGTTTCTTTCCATTTAGGAAACCACTCTAACTCTGTTCCTGGTTTAACAAAAAACTGCATTTCCATTTGCTCAAATTCTCGCATTCTAAAAATAAATTGTCTTGCAACAATCTCGTTTCTAAATGCCTTACCTATTTGAGCTATTCCAAAAGGAAGCTTCATTCTGCCTGTTTTTTGAACATTAAGGTAATTTACAAAAATTCCTTGTGCTGTTTCTGGTCTTAAATAAATAGTACCACTATCATCCGATACGCTACCCATTTGTGTGCTAAACATAAGATTAAATTGTCTAACATCTGTCCAATTTTTTGTACCAGAGATAGGACAAACAATTTCGCAATCTATAATCAATTGTTTTAAAGCAACTAAATCATTGGCATTAAGAGCTTCTACCATTCTTGTTTTACAAGCATCTATTTTAGCTTGATTTCTCTGAACATTAGGGTTAGTAGCCCTAAATTGAGCCTCATCAAAAGCATCTCCAAACTTTTTCTTTCCCTTTTCTACATCTTTATTAGATTTTTCCTCTAATTTAGCTATATAGTCTTCTAAAAGCACATCTGCTCTATATCTTTTTTTAGAATCTTTATTATCAATCAATGGGTCATTAAAAGCTCCAACATGGCCAGATGCTTCCCATATTCTTGGGTGCATGAATATTGCAGAATCAATACCTACTATATTTTCGTTAAGTCTAACCATAGAATCCCACCAATATTTTTTAATGTTATTCTTAAGCTCAGATCCTAACTGACCATAATCATAAACAGCAGCTAAGCCATCGTAAATCTCACTCGATTGAAAAATAAACCCATACTCTTTAGTATGAGCTATCAGGTTTTTAAAAAGATCTTCCTGTGTCATATTCTTTATTTTTTCACAAATATACTATAGAAAATCATAGGATTAAAAATTAGTTCTTTTTTATTAGAATAAATTATTACAGAACTATTTTATAAACCTATTTACTTGTTGCATTATATCTTAATTTTTAAATCTCTTAGTGTGCGCTTTGCAAACTCCCTTTCATGTAAACGGGGATGCGGAACTACTAGTGCTGGAGTATTCACATTTATAGATTGCCAATATCCATTAGGATTGTCCTTGTTTTGCTGCCATTGATAAATTAGTAGAATATCAATGTCTATGTATCGGGAAGCATAAATACGTTCTCCTTTTTCATTAAATTGAGCACCTTCTCTAACCCTACCTAATGCTGTTTCTATATCTAAACAAGCTTTTAAAACAGCCTCTGGCTCTAATTCTGTTATGCAAGTAAATGCCATATTTAGGAATTTATCATTTGATTCAAATCCCCATGGTAGTGTTTCATAAACTTTAGAGCTCTGTACTGCTTCTTCTAGCGAGCTTACCTCTGAATAATCGGGTAAGAGTGCATCTACCAACTCTAAACAAGCCTTGTCTAGTAGTTCTTGTCTGTTCCCTAAGTTGCTGCCTAATAGCAAATAAACTTTATACATTTTATTTATTAATGCTTATAACATACCTAGCTCTAATAGAGCCTCTTCACTCATACGACTCTTATCCCATATAG